>DATFYS010000146.1:0-2270 GCA_035314885.1 Nitrososphaerales archaeon
CTGAAGGGTCCGACAGACATAATCAGCGACGGGGAAAAGGTCGGCCTGAACGAAACTCACTCTCCCGCCATGACGGTCGGCGGGACGGGTGATGTCCTCACAGGTGTCACAGCAGGGCTTCTTGCGAAGGGGGTCCGACCATTCGAGGCGGCATGCGCCGCGGCATTCGTCAACGGCTGGGCAGGAGCCGAGGCAGCGCGAGACGTGGGCTTGCACATTACGGCTTCGGACGTTGCAAACCGGATTGCAAACGTGATGAAAAAGTTCGACAAGTTGGAATGAAGCGCAGAAGACCGGGCCTACAGGGGAAGTGGGCCTACGTCGTCAACTCCCTTCAAGTCATAATGCCATCCTACGAGAAGGCGTCGAGCCGTATCTCTCTCTTCGAGGACAGGAGGCTGAGGTCGGAGGCGGTCTCCTCGGCAGTCACAGGCGGCTCATTGGTTCTTGACCTGGGGGCCGGCCCGGGGACCTTATCGAGGCTGGTGGCCAAGGCGGGGGGGACGCCGGTCCTGCTGGACGTTTCCAGGAAGATGCTCGGGGCATCGAATTTCGAGCTCAAAGTGCAGGCGGCGTTCGAGCAGCTTCCCTTCCGCCCGTCGACCTTCGACTCGGTCGTCGCAGCGTTCGCAGTCCGGGACTCGCGAGATCTGGTCGCAGCCTTGTCCCAGGTGTCGGCGGCACTGAAGGATGGAGGACACTTCAGCTTCTGTGACCTCGGCAAGCCCGACTCCGAACTGAAGACGGTCGCGGTCGCCTACTACCTGAGGCTAGCACCTGCTGTTATCGGGATGCTTACTGCGGGCAGGGTCGGTCTGAGGTACGCATCCATCTACCCGACGTACGTCCTGGTGCCTCACAACTCGGTCCTGTCTGCGATACTTTCCAGGTGGTTCGAGGTTTCAATCCGGGAGTTCCAGATGGGCGCGTCGATAGTGGTCGTATGCACGAAGACCGATCACATGACCATGCGGAAGTAGTTTCTCACTTTCAGATGGCACGGGCCACTGCATCTACCATCTTGTCGGCCATCCCGACCGGGATTCTGCACCCTGCCGCCTTCCTGTGGCCACCTCCGCTCCCTCCCATCCGCGCCGAGATCTTGGAAATCAGTCTGCCAAGGTGAACGCGGCACTCTGAGGTCGACCTGAGGCTCACCTCGTACCACCCCTCCGTCTTCTCCTTCATTGCGATCCCGACGGGTACCCCGAAGGCCCCGATGAGGAGTTTGGCGACGTTTCCTGTGGAGTATTGCTTCGTGACCATGTAGGCAAGACGCCCTTTCAACTTCCCTTCGGCCTTCACCACCTTCTCCAGAGCGGTGTTCTCCTGCAGCTGTTCCATTGCCAGAGCTGGGACCCCATCGATCTCATGGGGGCGCTTCAGCTTCGACAGCTCATCAACAACCATCTCGGGGAAACCTTCCTTCCCTGCCTTCCTCCCCAGAGCGAATGACAGCATCGACGCCTCAAGCAGGACCAGTTGCCTGTCAAACTGTTCCATCAGCTTGGACGCGATCGGTGAGTCGTCCATGTAGTCCGTGACCGCTCCATAGAGGGCCATCATGTGGGCCCCCTGAGGGAGTTCCTTCTGCAGGGTCACGTATGTGAGGATGCTCGCGCACTCCTTCTCGTCGTGGACAACCTTCACCCCTGCCCTCTTCAGCTTGTTCACCGTCGACTGGCTGATGAGATGGTGGTCGATGTAGGTCACTTTGCACCTTCTGGCCAGACTCTTCATCAATTCGACGAACTCGCCAGCGTCCGCGTTGTCCGTGCCGATGTCGCAAAGGAAGAAACGCTCAACGTCTGGGGGGACTTTACCAAGGTTCGCGATGATGTCGTCGTACTCCGAAAGAAGGATTTCAGCGCCGGTGGCGGCCACGACGATGGAGGCCGAGCCAAGCCCGTCGACGTCCTTCCTATGTGATATGCAGAAAGCTTTCAACGGAGACCGGGGGACGTCAGGGCCGATTTAAGCTAGAGAATCAGACCGTGTCCGGAGAAGGCCTGGCCGCTTCGTGATAATCCATGAGATAGGTGACCGGCGTCCTAAGCGCACCGTAGAGTGGGGGAAGCACGAGGAGGAAGATCAAAGGCTGAAATGAAAAGACGAACCCAAGGCCGCTTGTTGTCAATGCCAGAATCCCGCCATCGACGGCCAGGTAGATGTAGATGGCAACCGCAAGGTAGCCTCCGCTCTCGAACGGCACGGATATTATCATCCCCTCAGTAAGAGCGCCCAGGACCTGAAGCCCGGTAATCACGGCA
>DATFYS010000147.1:0-4900 GCA_035314885.1 Nitrososphaerales archaeon
TGAGGAACAAGAAAGAGTGCATGGTCATTCCTGCGTCGAGCCTCGCGAGCGAGGTCCTGAAGGTCCTCCAGAAGCGCAAGTACATCGGGGAATTCGAGTTCATCGACGACGGGGTCGGGGGGAAGCTGAGGGTCCAGCTCCTTGGGAGGATCAACAAATGCGGGGTCATTTCGCCCAGGTTTCCCGTAAGGGCGCTGAAGCTGGTGGACTGGGAGCACAGGTACCTCCCGGCATTCGGGGTGGGGACCCTGATCGTCTCGACCTCGAAGGGGGTCATGTCACACACGGAGGCCCAGGAGAAGAACCTAGGGGGGAGGCTAGTCGGATATGTCTACTAGCACGGTCCAGCAGCGGGTGATCGAGGTGCCCCCGGAGGTAACCGCGACCCTCAAGGAACGCACTCTCTCAATAAAGGGGAAGCTCGGTGAGGCGAAGAAGCACTTCGACAAAGTGAACGTCAACATCTCTGTCGAAGGAAACAGGATCCTGGTGAGTCCGTTTTCCACGAAGAAGAAGGACAACGTCATCATCAACACGGTGTCCAGCCTGGTCGGCAACATGGTCGTCGGGGTGACCAAGGGGTTCACCTACAGGCTCAAGGTGGTGTACGCCCACTTCCCCATCACGGTCAAGACGAAGGGGGACCAGGTACTCGTAGAGAACTTCGTGGGTGAGAGGTCACCAAGGATAGCCCAAATCGTGGGCGACTGCAAGGTGACGGCCGAAGGGGACGACGTCATAGTGAAAGGGGTCTCTCTGGAGGACGTGGGGCAAACCGCCGCCAACATCGAGCTGGCGACCAAGATCAAGAGGAAGGACCAGAGGGTCTTCCTAGACGGCCTCTACATCTACCAGAAGGAGGGGATCAAGTAGACCTTGAGGAAACCCAAGGTCACGGCAGAGGACAAGCTGAAGGCCCTGGTCGTGAAGAGGCAGGAGCTTGCCAAGGGGAGGCCCACGTTCGTGAGACAGGAGAGCTGGAGGTACGTCCGTATCCACCCGCCATGGAGGAAACCGAAGGGGGTAGACAACAAGGTCAGACGCCAGGACAAGGGGTGGCCGGCCCTGGTCAGGGTCGGTTACAGAGGACCAGTGCTGGCGAGAGGGCTCCACCCGAGCGGCCATTATGAAGTACTGGTTCAGAGGGTCCCAGACCTCGAAGGGCTGGTCCCCGGGAGGGACGTGGCGAGGATTGGAGGAAACGTAGGTGCGAAAAAGAGACAGGCCATCCTGGAAAGGGCCAAGGAGCTGGGACTGAGAGTCCTGAATCCAACGGGGTTGAGAGTGATTGAACCTAAGGAGTAAGAGAAGGCTGGCGGCTGCAGTCCTCGGGGTGGGGAAGGACAGGGTCATCTTCGACGACGAGTATTCCGACCTGATCCAGGACGCCATCACAAGGAGCACCATCAGAGGCCTCATCGGGTTCGGTGCAATCCGTGCGGCCCCCGAGAAGGGGGTCTCCCGGGGGCGGTACAGGGAGGAATCGCGTAAGCTCAAGCGTGGGAGAGGTTCGGGGTCGACCGAAGGGAGCGCCCGGGCTCGCAATCCGAGGAAGGATGCCTGGGTCACCAAGGTCAGAGCCCTCCGATGGAGGTTGAAAGTGGCAAAGGAAAGGAAGGAAATCTCGAATGACGCCTACTGGCGCCTCTACGGTCAGGTCAAGGGAGGCCAGGTCAGAGGGGTCAAACACCTACTGTCCCTAATCAAGGAGGAGCAGAAGTAATGTCGCCGTACGTCCCCCTGCTGAGGAGGAGGCGCCGTGGGCAGACCGACTATCGGGCAAGGAGGCGCGCCATCGCTTCGCAGAAGCCACTCCTTGTCGTCAGGGTCTCCAACAAGAACGTATCATCTCAGTTCGTAAAACCTACGGCGAAGGGAGACCTGGTGGTGTCTTCTGCACACTCGAGGGAGCTCATCAGACTCGGATGGCACGGCTCACTGAAGTCGACCCCCGCCTGCTACCTTCTCGGAATGCTCGCAGGGAAGAAGGCCCAAGCCAAGGGGGTGAGCGAGGCCGTCCTTTACATGGGTGTCCTACCCTTCATCAGGGGGGCTAGAATGGCAGCCTTCGTCAAAGGGGCCATAGAATCGGGCGTTCAGGTCCCCATGGGGGAAGAGGCTTTCCCATCAGCAGATCAGCTAAGCGGGAAGACGATCTCCGAGTATGCGACCACACTGTCCTCAGAGGACGCAAAGGCCTACAGCAAGAGGTTCTCAGCCCTTCTGAAGGCAGGTTTCGACCCGACGGGATACCCGGCCCAGGTCGAGAAGACCAAGGCCGCGATAATGGGAGGCAAGAAGTAGATGTCCAGGTACTCCTCAAGAGACGCCCAGGAGGAACAGGTCTGGGTGCCCAGGACCAAGCTGGGGACCCTTGTGAACGATGGGAAGATCACCTCCCTCGACGAGATATTCAGAAGCGGCCAGAGAATCCGTGAGGCTGAGATCGTCAGGAAGCTTCTCCCCGACCTCCGCAGCGAAGTCGTCGGGGTGAGCGTCGTCCAGAAGCAGACCGACGCCGGGGAACTCACCAGGTTCCTTGCCGTCGTCGCCGTGGGGAACGGCGCCGGATGGTTCGGAGTCGGCAAGGGGAAGGCGATGCAGACAAGGGACGCGATCGAGAAAGCCACCAACGCCGCCCTCCTGAACATAATCCCCGTCAAACTCGGGTGCGGTAGCTGGGAATGCAGAGACGGGAGGCCACATTCCGTACCCTACAAGATCAGAGGGAAGGCCGGGAGTGTCACCGTAGAGATCATCCCAGGACCCAGGGCGCTGGGGTTGGTAGCCGGTCCGGCTCTGAAGAACCTGCTACAGCTGGCGGGGGTCAAGGACGCCTGGATCAGGACCTTCGGCTCGACCAACACCATGTCGTCACTGGCCAACGCTGTCTACGACGCGTTCAGGGAGTCACACGGGCTCAACGTATAGGCGATCACGATGGGTCTTCTTCTCGTCCTCAATCTGCATGGCGCCATCAACTCCTCTTCAGGGGTGCGGGAGGCCATGAACCAGCTGAAGGTGATCCGCAAATTCTCAGCCTCCGTGGTCGCCGACGATCCGAATACGCTCGGGATGCTCAAGCTCAGCAAGGACTACGTGGCTTGGACCCCAGTCGACGCGCAGCTCCTTACGGATCTGCTCGAGAAGAAGGGGATGGCCAGCACCACGCGCCCACTCGACGCAGCTGCCCTGAAGAAGATGGGTTACAAGAAGCACGCCGACCTCGCTCAGAAGATGGTGAAGGAGCAGCTGAGGATGTCAGCCGTGGATGGGCTCGTCCCATACTTCAGGCTCCCTCCCCCGAAGGGGGGCTTCAAGCGCTCTCTCCGCAGGCAGTACACCGAAAAGGGGACCCTCGGCGCCAATCCTAACCTCCAGGAGATAATCAGGAGGATGCTCTAGAGTGCCCACCAGACTCAGGAAGGCAAGACGGTACCGGGGATCGAGGACCCACGGCTATGGCCAGATAGGCCAGCACAGGCACTCCGGGAGCAGGGGGGGACACGGAAACGCGGGGCTGCACAAGCACAAGTGGAGCTGGCTGATTCTCAACGACCCTGACCACTTCGGAAGAGATCCGTTCAGGCGCCCGGGACCGGTGATTGCCGAGACATGGGTCAACGTTGGGAACATCGACGCCCTGGCCAAAGGCGCCAAGTCGATCGATCTGGTCTCCATGGGGATCCGCAAGCTCCTCGGTTCGGGCACAGTCGCCTCGGCCTACGAGGTGAAGGTCGGGTCCGCCACCAAAAGAGCTCAGGCTAAAATAGAGGCGGCGGGCGGCAAGGTAGTGCTCCAGGAGTAGGGTTCCTGCCACTTGGCTTCGATGCGAGACTTCATCAAGAACGTAGGAACGGTACTCCCTGAGATCCCGAAACCAGAAAGGAAACCCTCTCTCAACGAACGCTTCATCTGGACAGGACTGGCCCTCGTGGCCTACCTGGTGATGGCGACGACCCCGCTTTACAGCTTCAGCGGCCTCGGCTCGCAGCCCGATCAACTCGCTTTCCTCAGGGTGGTGTTCGCCTCCACACAGGGGACATTGATGGAACTCGGGATAGGACCCATCGTGACGTCGGGGCTCATTCTCCAGCTCCTGGTGGGTTCGGACATCATCAAGCTGAAAATGAGCGAGGCCGGAGACAGAGCCATATTCGGCTCGGCGACCAAATTCCTCACCCTGATCGTGATAGTGGGGGAGTCACTCGCCTACATCTTCGGCGGAGCCCTCAACCACGTGACGTCAGCCAACGGAATCACGACAAGCATCCCGCTGACGGAGACCCAGGCAACGGTGGTCTTCGTCCAGCTCTTCATCGCCAGCATGCTGGTCCTCTTACTCGACGAGACGATTCAGAAGGGCTGGGGCCTTGGCAGCGGAGTGAGCCTGTTCATCCTGGCAGGGGTCTGCCAGACAGTCGCCTGGTACACCTTCTCCCCGTTCCCCTTCACGGCCACCCAGGGCCAACCCTCACAGATCTTCGGGTTCATCCCCGCCGTGATCAGCGCTTCCTTCAGCCACACCCTGCCTGAAATCGTGGTCCGCGGGTTCAAGTATCCAAGTCTCCTTACTTTCGTGCTGACACTGGTGATGATCCTCGTCCTGGTCTACATCGAAGGAATCAGGGTCGAGCTTCCCATAACTTCCATCAAGTACCGTGGGTTCCAGGGAGTCTACCCCATCAAGCTGCTTTACGTCTCCAACATCCCCGTCATCCTTGTCTCAGCGCTGGGGGCCAACGTAACATTCTTCACCAGAATACTGCACAACTACCAATGCGCGTCTGGCACATGCCCGACGGGGAGCTGGATCAACTACATCGCCGTCTTCAACGCCAACTCCACTTCCCAGTACCCTACTGGAGGCTTCGCCTACTACATCACACCTCCACAGGGA
>DATFYS010000148.1:0-6770 GCA_035314885.1 Nitrososphaerales archaeon
TCTAAGATGAATCCGCCAATCGGGATTGTTATAGGTCCGAGGACCTGCGGATGAATCAGAGCAGTTTTGTTTTCCGAGGCGTATACCCCAGCCATGTATCCCCCGTATGTCATGAGGAGCATCGATGCGGTTACTCCTACATTCATGAATACATAGTGACCCCAGGCCAAGTAGTTGGTCAGCCCGGAGTAGACCTTGCCTTGGACTCCTTCGATGTAGAAGTAGAAGAGAGCTGTCACTGCGACCGCTATGACCCCCACCACCAGGTAAGAGATGTAGCCCACGAACAGCCATTCGGTGCCGGGGCCATTCGACGCGATTACCTTGGCGGCTGAGTAGTATGACGGAATGCTGCTGAAGTTGCCGTAGGTTACCAGCCCACGAGCATATTGAATTGGATCTGTGATTAGGAGTGTGACGATAGTGGCTATGACGCCTTGGACGATTGCTGCCCAGATGAATCTGCTCGCCCATTTGCCTTGTATGTTGAGCAATTTCTTCTGCGTTCCTCTGGGCTCGAAACTTTTCTGAGCGTATATAAAGCCACGAGACGATTTTCGGGTCTGAAAATCAACGATGAAGCTCTGCAGAACCCGAAGGTGTTAGGGTCGCTGGCTCCATCGTCTTCCCAAAGTATGCGTCCATCATCCATTCCCAGCGCCCGGAAAGCGCCGACCAGTAGAGTGCGCCGAACCCCCTCTTCATCGCGTACTTGATCAGCGAGGGACTCTGGTCTGACGGCGGCGAAGCGTAGGTGGCGGAGACGAAGATCGCCCGTCTGTCTCCCAGTTCCATTGGGCAATTAATCCGGCCGTTGTACTTGTATTCCACCGCCGCTCCCTCCACCTCGGAGAAGATGGACATGGACACAGCTTTGGACTGAAGATGAGCCACCACTCCGGACTTCGACACAGGGATGTTCGTGGCATCTCCGATGGCGAAGGCGTCGTCGTGTCCTTTGATCCGCATGGTGTTCCTGTCAGCTGGAACGTACCCCTCCTCGTCGCCGAATCCCGAGTTCCTTACGACGGCTGTTCCCCTGTGCGGAGGGACGGCTATGAGGACATCGTACCCGTACTCGTCCCCTTCGAGCGAATAGACCTTCTTCGCTGCTGGGTCCACCGAGTCGACGTTGAAGAACGGCATTACCTTGATCCCCTTCTCCTCCAGAATTGGGGCGACCACCTGTGCTATCTTTTCAGCCGGGTAAGCCTTGGGATAGGGGGTCAACAGTGTGATCTCTATGTCGTTGCGCACTCCCCTGTGCCTGAAAAGCTCATCCAGCAGGAAGACGGCCTCGTCGGGAGAGGGAGGACACTTGTGGGGGACACCTGCGATCAGAACCCCAACCTTTCCCTTCTTCAGGTCATGTACCGATTCCCAGGTCCTCTGCGATCCGGCTGGACCAGTATGGAAGTTGGACGAACCCTCCTTCAACCCTGGGATCAGCCCAGGATCTGCCTCGGCACCGGTCGCGATGACAAGATACTCGTAGCCGTACTGGCTCCCTCCCTCGGTGGTGATCAGCCTGTTTTCCAGGTCGATCTTGGCCGCAGGGTCGGGAATGAACCTAACACCCTTCGTCAGGAGGTCTATCTCGTCCCTGCTGTAGGCGTCAGGGGAGGCACCCTTGAACGCCATGTCAAGGTTCCCTGGCTGGAAGTAGTGCCTGAACCCCTGGCCTACCAGCAGGACCTCTACCTCATCGTCGCGGATCTTCTCCCGAAGCTTGGTTGCCAGAAGGTTGGCGGCGAACGTGCCCCCGGTGCCTGATCCAACCACCACCAGCTGTCGTGCCATCTATCTTCCCTTCTTGAGGATCTTCACCACGATCCGGAGGTAGTCCTTCTCTTGGGTAGCCTCGACTATCTCGTTCCCGCTCCTGGCCGCCCAGGCTGTTATGTCGCTCTTCGCCGCCGGGTCGGTTGCCCATACCTCGATCTCGTCTCCGATGTTGGCCGCTCGGTAGGCCTTGAAGAGGTCGGTGATGGGGCCGGGGCAGAAGCTGCCCCGGGAGTCCACCATCTTTCTGTTGGCGACTGCGCTCATGGTCTCGCCTAGATGAAGAGGGTTGTGGCGCCCTGGCTGAGTTGCAGGAACGTCGCTGCTCCGATTATGTCCTCGGCCTCAGGGATGAGTTCCTCTTTTGGAAATCCGATGATATCCATTGACATGGTGGTGGAGCACGCGTGGAGGTGGACGCCGAGGTCCTTGGACGTGGCTATCATTTCTGGGATGCTCGGCATCTTGATCTTCTTCATTTTCCCCTTCAGCATCCATGTCGCGACCCTTGTCATCCCGGGGATCATCCCGAGGATGTTGGGCATGGGCATTCCTGGATTCCCTACCGGGGATATCTTCAGGGAACCGACCTTCTTCTTGTTCAGTACGCTGAGGCCCCAAAACGTGAAGAAAATGTGCACTTCGCTGCCCATGGTCGCTGCTGTGTTGCCGATCATGAAGGCGGGGTACACCATGTCCAGGGAACCTTTGGAAAGGACTATGCAGACCTTGTTCTGGGCGACTTCTCGCTCAGGGGTCCTCTCCTTCTGCACGGTGACGGTAGCCATGCAAAAACAGGCTTTCAGGGGCAATAAAAGCCGGGGTGCCGTTTTTCAAAGATGGTTTTCATGGGTGGGAATGAGGCCGGTCGATTAAATAATGAGCAGTGAGGGTGTGGGGTGCAATGGCTGACATGGAGGCCCGCTTCAGGAAGATAGTCGTCGCCTACGACGGTTCAGAGAACTCTACCCGCGCCGTGGGGATCGCTGCCGGACTCGCAGCCAAGTTCGGCTCGGAGCTGGTCGTGGTCCATGTCTTCTCCTCCCCCGTGATTCCCTACAGCGTGGCCGGAGCTCCCGTCCCCAATTACGCCGAACTCGAGAACGTGGCCGAGGAGAGCGCCAGAAGCACCCTCGCCAGGGGTGTTCAGGCAGCCAAGGATAGCGGTGTGGTTGCGAGAGCAGAACTCCTCGAGGGGTCCTCCACCGTTCAGGCCATGACCGAGTTCACCGCAAGCGAGAAGGCCGACCTTCTTGTCGTAGGGACCAGAGGGATGACGGGGTTCAAGAAGCTAATCCTGGGAAGCGTGTCCTCCGGTCTTGTTAGCCACGCCAGCTCCTCAGTGTTGGTGGTGCGCTGAACATGATCTATGTGAGGGATGTCATGAGCAGCCGGGTCAGGACCATATCCTCTGGTGCCACCGTCGTCGAGGCAGCTCGGGCAATGAAAAAGTGGAAGATTGGTTCGCTGGTGATTCTGGGACCGAAGACTCCCGTGGGGATTATCACAGAGGGCGACGTATCAAAGTGCGTTGCCAACGGACTCGACCCCAGGACTACCCATGTTTCCTTCCATAGGAAGAAACTGATCACGGTCGAGCCGGGAGAAAGGATAGAGGTGGCTGCCAAGATGATGGCCACGGCTGGCATCAAGAAGCTCCCGGTGATGGAAGGGAACAGGTTGGTGGGGATGATTACCCAGACTGACATAGTTAACACCAGCTTTGCCCTGGTCACTTCACTGAAGGAAATGGTCCAGGCCCGCTACAGGCCCCCTGACTTTGAGATGTGAGGCTCTCTTCTTCGGTTCCTTCCACTCTGGAAACGCCATAAATCCCCATCCCCCACGGGCAACGGTCCATGCCTCTGCCGCCCTATGACATTGTGATCGACTACGTCAGCGAAGGCGAGGTCGCAAACCTTGTCCGCGGGTACGTCGAGGTGGCAAGCACTAAGGTTCGATTCACGGGGGTCGCCTACGGCCGGTTCGGAGGGCAGAACTTCTCCCCACAGTTCTCGGATGCAGCGAAGAAGAAGCTCAGTCCCCTGGTGACAAATGTGGAAGAGTTCATCGAGGACGTACAGCTTAGGCTCGTCAGAGGGGACTTCGAAGCCAAACCCCCCAAGGACGAGAAACACCATCATCATCACATGGGGGAGCTGGGAGGTCCTGCACAGGGTTGAACCTCCTAGTGGGCGCGACCGGGTTCGTCGGCGGACACCTGGTAGACTACCTCTTCCAGCAGGGAGAGATCTCCAAGGGAGTCTTCCGGAAGGGCGCCCACCTGAAGATCATGGACGCGAACGGGGTCCAGGGACTGGAGGCGGACCTGCTCGACCACCACTCCCTCCACGAAGCAACGGAGGGGGTTGACGTCGTGTACAACCTCGCCTCTCCGATGCCAGACTCGGACACGGGGTTCATGCAGATCAACACGGAGGGACTTCTGAACCTCCTTGAAGTCTCGACCGAGTCGAAGGCGAAGGCCTTCGTCCACCTGAGTACCATCGAAGTCTTCGGGTTCGGAGCAGGGAAGGTGACCTCGGCGTCTTCCCCACGCCCCTCGAACGAGTATCAGAGGTCCAAGGTTGAAGCCGAGAGGATCCTCATGGAATTTGCGAAGAGGAATCAGGAGCCGAGAATCGTGATAATCCGATCAGCCAAAGGTGTTGGATCGAGGGACGAGTCGATGGTGGTGCCAATTCTGAGAATGCTTGGTTCGGGAAAAGTGCTTATTCCTCGCTCCGGGAAGATGTCCTTCTCACATCCAAGGGACATCGCGCAAGCGATGTTCAAAGCTGCCTCGGGCGCGTTCCCTAGTGGTTCAGTTTTCCAGATCAAATCATTTGACTCAACCGTGGAAGAGCTTGCCCGCGAAATCGTTGCGCAAGTCGATGCCAGGGTCGAGGTCAGGAAGCAAGGCATGTTCTCCGCCTCTCAATTCCCGAAGTACGCAGCCGAAGAAATCAACGCTTCCTTGTTCCTTGAAGAGCAGCAAAACTGGAAGGAGCTCGGCTATGAGCCCCAATATTCGCTCAAAGCTACATGCGAGGAGATCGCAAACTGGTACAGAAGAGATCCCTGGAGCGCGGGAAGAGAATAGGCATCGCGCGCACCCTGCGGAAGATGCGCGGTATGGTCTATGGGTCCACCGACACCCGGGCCACAGCACTGGCTCGTCTGCAAGAAGCCGAAAAGGGAGACCCCTTTCGCATCCTGATAGGGACCATCCTGTCGCACAGAACCAGGGATGAAAACACAACCAGAGCGACTGAAAACCTGTTTTCTAGGTACAAGACTCCTCAGGAAATCGCCAAGGCCCGGCCAGCCTCGGTGAGAAGGCTGATCAGGCCTTCGGGTTTCTACAACATGAAGACGAAGAACGTCATCAGGGTCTCCAAGCAACTGATCCAAGAGTTCGGGGGGAAGGTCCCTGACTCCGAAGAGGAACTACTGAAGCTCCACTCGGTTGGCCGGAAGACCGCCAACTGCGTCCTTGTCTACGCTTTCAACAAGCCGGCGATACCGGTAGACACTCATGTCCACAGAATCTCCAACAGGCTCGGGCTCGTGAAGACAAAGAAGCCCGAGGAGACGGAAGCGGAGCTCGTGAAGACGGTTCCAAAGCGCTACTGGCTTGAGCTCAACGACCTCTTCGTGAGGTTCGGCCAGACCACCTGCAAGCCAATCGGTCCAAAGTGCGCCTCGTGCACTCTCAGGCCCTGGTGCCATTACTATCAGACCGTCGTGTTGCCGCGGAGCAAAGCTTCATAGACTCTCGGGGGAGAACGCGGACTGTGCCCTCTCTCGAAGAGGCGAAGAAGAAAGTGTCAGAGCTTGTCGTAAGCAAGGGATTCGGCAACACTCCGGACGAGGTTCCGAACAAGCTCCTCTTCGCATTCATCGAGCTTGGCGAGGCGGGGGATTCATGGAAGAAGGGGAAACCCGCCGACGAAACGATAGAGGAGCTCATCGATGTCATCTTCTATGTCCTGGACGCCTCCAGACTGATCGCCCCTGACGCGAATCTGGACGAGGTGTTCAACAAGAAGTGGGCGAAGAACATGGGAAGACCTCACCGGTACGGCGAAGGCTTCAGGACCAAGGGCTGACGGCCGGTCTAGTCCGCTTTCGCCCATATGACACGTTTGTCAACGTGACAGACGTATCCGTCGTACTTCCTCCCCGCTGCGTCGACAATAGGTTCCACTCTGTTCATCCTCCCGCCGCATTGAGCGCACGTCATCTCTGAAGGTACTTGTCCTGCACTGTTCCAATCCACCATATAGTAGGTCATGAAGATCAGATCCCCGGCCTTCTCGACTCGCACGTTCCTTCCAGGGGCCTTCCCCCTACTAAAGCCTGCCGAGGTTACGAGATGGTTATAGAGGCGTCCTCCCGGACTGGGCGTCTAGAATTGGAACAGCTCTTCCAGGCCTCGGTGGACGAGGTCTCGAAGCTTCTTGGCCTGAAGAAAGAGGAGCTAGACATCCTACAGGATGCAGATGCCGCCGCCAACGAACTCTTGGTCTCGGAGTTCGAGAAGTACGTCGAGCGGAAGTACAATCCGGAGATGGTCAATGTCCTGAGAAAGCACGACCTGATGGGGGCTCCTATCTCGGTGAAGTACGGAGGGAGAGGAGCCAGACAACTCGTGCAGGCTCTTCTCTTGGAAAGGCTAGGCCAGACAGGAATGGGGGTGATAACCTTCGTTGATGTCCATCAGTGCCTCGGAAGCCTGACCATTCAGGACTGGGGGAACGACGAGCAGAAGGAGAAGTACCTCCCGAAGGCTGCGAAGGGGGAAGCTATCCTAGCCTACGCCCTGACGGAACCCGAGGCTGGCTCCGACCCGAGCTCCCTGAAGACAACTTACACGCGGGACGCAGCAGGCTTCAGACTCAACGGGTCCAAGTACCTCATCTCGAACGGATCGATTGCGACCAACATCATCGCGTTCGCCTATCCCAAGGAAGGTGGAAAAGGGC
>DATFYS010000149.1:0-2247 GCA_035314885.1 Nitrososphaerales archaeon
ACTTGAGGCCGTTGTACTCCGGCTCGTTGTGCGAGGCGGTCACCATGACGGCAGGCCTCTTCGCCTGCCTGCTCTCCCGGAAGAGAGCCGGAGTTGAGATCACGCCGTAATCAAGAACCCTGGCGCCCCTCGACATCAACCCCGCCGCAACAGCCCTGCTGATGGCCGGCCCTGTGCTCCTCGTGTCCCTGGCAAGGAGGACGTCTCCGGATCCGGTCAACCCTGCGAAGTTCGAGGCAAAACGTGCCGCATCCGCATACAAGAAGTCCTTGTTCGGAATTCCTCTGATGCCGCTCACCGACACTATCATGCGGGCGCCTCCCTTGTCAGCCATTGGACGGCGTAATGTAAAGGATTATTGAGCTGGGGGCTTTTGGTCAATCCAAACCTCTTCGGACCCGAATTGAGGGTCAGAAGCTTTAGGGCAAGGCGCTCCGCGGAAATCGGAGAGTACAAGCTCACCGACGTGTTCACGGGCTTGGAGTCGTCGTCTTCCCTGACCAAGGTGTTCGGTTCCAAGGCGCAGATGACGAAAGTGCTCAAACATCTGAAACTACTGGTCGAGCCCAACGACTCCGGCCTATGGCTCGACAGGGACACCGGGACCATAGTCATCGGCAAAAGGCATCTGACCTCCGCGAAGAGCGACTTCCTCTACCTCGACGCAATCCACGTCCTGGTCCACGTCCATCAGTTCCTTGAGGGGAAGGAGCTCTACGACCAGGCCTTCGAGTACGTCGACAGGCCCACCGAGCTTGAGGCCTATCGGACAACGGTGGCCGAGGCAAGGCACGTGGGGATGGACGAGGAGGGGATTCTCCAATATCTCAGGATGGACGCCGCGGACGACTCGGAACTGGGCAAGCTGATGGAAAAGATCGGCGTGAAGATCCGCCGGTGAATACGCCCGTTTTCCCCTGAAAACGCCTAGACCTTCTTGGCCGGGATGCCCGGCCTCACCAGGTCCTTCAGTTTGAGGATTGAGTCGATCTCCTTGTCCGAGTACCCGAGCTTCTTCATGGAGTCCCTTATCGAGACCCCCTTCGCCAGCTGCTTCCCCAACACCGCTGCCTTGTCATACCCGATCTTGGGGGAGATCACCGTGATCAGGGCTGGGCTGCTCTCGGCGTACTTTCTCGACCTCTCCTTCATTGGGACCACGTGGTCGATGACCAGGGAGGAGACCTTCCTCAGGGCCTCAGACAGCAGCTTTGTCTGGAGCACGATGTTGTATCCCATCAGCGGCACCCCCATGGTGAGCTCGAACTCTCCGAGAGAAGCGGCGGTGGTGTTGGCCCCGTCCAGCCCTATCACTTCCGCACAGGCCAGCAGAGCGCTCTCGAGCGTGACGGGATTGGTCTTCCCGGGCATGATGCTGCTGCCAGCCACCTCTTCCTGGGTCGGAATGTCTATCTCTCCAAGTCCTGTCAACGGCCCCGAAAACATCAGCCTTAGGTCCTGGCACAGCCTGTAGAGGTCGAGGCTCACAGTCCTCAGGGTTCCGCTCAGGGAGGAGACGTCCGTCAGCAGCCTGGTGGGTCTGAACTTGTCCTTGGCGCTGGTGAATTTCATTTTGGCCAGAACGGAGATTTCCTTGGCGACCATGTCTCCGAACTTGGGGTCCGCGTTGAGGCCCGTCCCGACGGCTGTCCCTCCGATCGGTAGCTCCAGCAGGTAGTGCAACGTCCTCCTGACGAGTTCAGCGTCTCTTACGAAGGCGTCGGCGTAGGCCATGAACTCCTGTCCCATGGTGACGGGCAGAGCGTCGCGCAGGTGAGTCCTCCCCGCCTTGTAAACCGTTGACGTCCTTCTCGAGAGGCCCCTCAGGCTCTCCACCATCTTCTCCAGCATCGGCAGAAGCTCCCTGTCCACGACGCGGACGGCCGCGACCCTCACGGCGGTGGGACCCACGTCGTTCGAGGACTGGCTCATGTTGACGTGGTCGTTTGGGTGCACATTCTTCCCCAGTTCCGCGGTTGAGAGTTCAGCCAGCAGCTCGTTCAGGTTCATGTTCAGCCCTGTCCCTGAGCCGGTCTGGTAAACATCCACAGAAACCAGCGGGTCGTGCTCCCCTGCCATCACTTCCCTCGCCTTCTGCTGGATGACGGCACCTATCTGAGCGTCAAGTAGGCCTAGTTTGACGTTAGATTTTGCGCCCGCGTATTTTATTGCGGCAGCTGCCCAGATGACTTCCCGAGGGAACCTAGTCCCAGTATTCAGAAAAACGCCTTTGGAGCCTTCTACGTA
>DATFYS010000150.1:0-2902 GCA_035314885.1 Nitrososphaerales archaeon
CCCAGCCTGGTCGCAACTTCCACAGGGAACCGCGGGTTGGGCTGGTGGAAAACGGCGTAGGTGAAATCGCTTGGCTTGTGCCCGGTCTCTTTGAAGAGGGTCTTGACGGAACTCTCTATGTGATGGAAATAGGCCGGCTCGCCGGTAAACCGAGACAGATGTCTGGGGTATCTCTGGTGGGCCCTCCTCCAGAAGTCGGCGGTGTCGGAGACATACGATGTGCTACAATCGATCGTTGCGATGGCATCCTTGTCATTCCTTCCGATGACAAAGGCCGCCCCACCGCTAGCAGCCGTGTACTCGAGGTCGTCCCCCGGCTTCCCCTGCGCCGTATCCATGCCGATTGCGAGCCCCGTTTCTATCATACCCGACCCCACCAGCCCTGTGATGACCTGCATCGCCTCCGTCCCCGCCTTGCAAGCGAATTCGAGGTCCGCAGCCAGGGTGTGGTGCTGTCCGAGGGCCTGGGCGACGATCGTGCTTGTGGGCTTGACAGCATAGGGCTTCGACTCCGTACCTACAAAGACGGCTCCGAGAGTCTCTGCTTCAGCCATCTTCATGGCTTGTCTGGCCGCTTCGATGGCCATCGTCACCGTGTCCTCATCCATCGAAGCCACAGCCTTCTCCACGTTGGGACCTGACCCCCCACCCTTCCAAATACGGGCAATCTCCGTCGTTGGGAGCCTGTAGTAGGGGATATAGGCGCCATAGCCGCGGATTGCGGCTTTGTTCTTGCTCTGCATCAGATACAAACAGGCTTCAACCTTCCCGACTGGAGCTCGTAGTTAAACCGTTAGGCAATAAACCATCCTTCAGATGCAAAAGTTCGGCAGTCGTCGAGGGAACCCTGTTTCCGGAGGCCTCGACCCCCAGCTACGCCTGCTTGTAGGAGATGATCTTCCCGTCACGATCGTCTACGATGATCTCCTTCTTGTCGGTGGTAGGCTGTCCAACCTCTGCCACCACCTTCCAGTTCAACTCGCCTTCGACTGCGACCACAGAGGCTACCCTGACCATTTCGAAGCCAGCTTCTTCGACTAGGAACTTCTTGGAGATTGCCATTACCTCAGAAACAGACATTTTCATGACCATGTTCCCGTCTTCGCCTACTGGGTACTTTCGTTAAAACGTTGCCGGTCTGGAATGTGTCTTGTCCCTCAGACTGCCTTGATTTGCTTCACGACGGACGGCCTTGCCTTCTTGAATACCCGGTACCCGCAGATGCACTTGACTTCTGGGAGTTTCGCCAGCTCCTCCTGGGTAGTCTTGGTCCCGCATCTGACGCATTCGTAGACAGCACCCGCGAAGACCTTGGGAGCCTGGGGTTTTGGAGCTTCGGTTGACAACTCAGAAAACGTCTCCCACTCCCGTATTTCTATCTTTCCGAGCCCAATCGGTCTAACAGGCTAGGAGAGGGAAAGGCTGAGGACTGAGAAGAAGAACCGGACGACATCGGCGAACTTCAGCTTGGAGGTCCCAGCCGACCTCACTGAGAATGTATACGGAACCTCCACCAGCTTCATCTTTTCCCTTTGTAGGAGGCGGATTGAGGCAACTTGGAATTCGAACCCCTTCGTGGGCAATCCTACTTTGGCTATGACCTCGGCGGCAGCCTTGCCGTAGGCGCGAAAACCTGACGTCGCGTCCCTTACCTTCAGGCCAAGAAGGGTCCTCGCATAGGCGTTTGCTCCTCTGCTCACGATCCGCCGCCATCTGCTCCACCCCGAAGAACCTCCCCCGGGGATGTACCTGGACGCAATGGCGACGTCAGCTCCTCCTTCGACGGCTGCCACGAGGCTAGCGATGGCTGAAGGGGGATGCTGCAGGTCTGCATCCATCTGGACGATGATGGCTGGAGACAATGACTTGAGAGCTTCGCGGAATCCGTCCTGATGCGCGCTCCCGATTCCCATCTTCTCCTTCCTTACCATGAGGTTGACCATGGGGTCATGGGCGGCCTCTCCTCGTATCACGTCGGCGGTGCCGTCGGGACTGGAGTCATCGACGAAGAGGACGCTGACGGACTGATCACAGACGGCCCTTACAGCCCCGAGGAAGGGGGCTATGTTGTCCCTTTCGTTGTAGGTGGGGACTACCAGGCAGATCTTCATTGTCTCCGGCAAGACCGGCACCTACCGGAGGAGCTCTCTGGAGGCTGCGACGAACGCATCGCCGACTCTCTCCATTTCGGGTTCGCCGAGACCAGGATGGACAGGGAGGGAGATGACGTGTCTGGCCGCGTCTTCCGTGACCCCAAGTGTCTTCCTTCCATAACCAAGCTTCTCGTAAAGGGGGGCCTTGTGCACGGGCATCTTGAAGTAGACAGCAGCCCCGACCCCGGCCGAGTTCATCGACTTCAGCACATTGTCCCTGTTCTTCTTCAGCCAGAGAGTGAATAGATAGTACACGTGGGTTCGGTCGGGGTTCCTTTGAGTGAATTCCCAACCCTTTGCCTCACTTATCATGGCTTCTAGCTTGGTCACGTTTCTCGCCCTAGCCTTCAGGAATCCTTCGAGCCGGTCCATCTGCACAGACGCTATCGCGGCGGACACCTCGGGAAGCCTGTAGTTGAAGCCGAGATGACGGGTGTCGTAGCCATGCACCATACCATGGTTCCTCACCAGGCGCAGGGTGTAGGCGAGATCGTCATCGTTGGTCGATATCGCTCCCCCCTCTCCCGATGTCGCCACTTTGGAGGCGTAGAGGCTGAAGCACCCTGCGTCCGACAGGGTGCCAGACTGTCTACCCTTGTACGCCGCCCCCAGCGACTCGGCCGCGTCTTCGACGACGTGAATCCCCTTGGAGGAAGCGATTTCGTTGATCTCATCCATGTCGGCAGGGTAGCCATACAGATGGACTGGCATGATCACCTTCGTCCTCTTGGTGATCGCCTTCTTGAGGA
>DATFYS010000151.1:0-3629 GCA_035314885.1 Nitrososphaerales archaeon
GCTGGCAAGGTAGGTACCGAAGTACTTCACACGCCCGAGCCTAGACTCAACGTTGGGCCCGAAGACGAAGAGGAAGAGCATGTTCCCGAAGATGTGGAGGTAGCTGACATGAAGGAACATGGAGCTGAGCACCGAGAAGTACACCGCCGGGGAATAGCCGGTCACGAAGACGTGCCCCGAAGAGCACTGAAGAGAGAGCTGCGCCTGGTTCAGAACCGAGAAGGGGACCAGGCCGTAGGAGTAGAACAACTGCCCAGTCAGACAAGAGTCGAAGCCGTTGGTGTAGATGAGCTCTCCCACGAACACGATGGCGTTGGCCGCGATGAGACCATAGGTCACGACCGCCCTCCTTTCAGGCCTGTCGACGGCATAAAGCGGGAGCAGTGATACTCAACTTCTCCGACCCCGGCCGAATATTATCTCTTCCTCTCGAAGCGCGAGGGGCGGCCCAAGAAGGACGTCGACGGCGCTGATTCTTGCCGCTGGCTTCGCGGGGCCTGATTCATATCACCGTCTTATGTCATGGTTAAGAGAGACCATGAAGGGGATGAGAATCTGACCATGGAACCGGGCGTCGAAGAAGGCAACTGGAAGGGATTCATGAGAAGGCACTGGGGTGCTGTAGCCGTCTTCGCAATCACAGCCGTCCTGGCTGTCGCAGGTGCGGTCTACGTCTTCTGGTGGTTCGTCGGCTTGGCTCAATCGTCTGGGCTGGTACCGTCGAGCTTGGGCCTCTGGTCGATGGGCAATCTCATCGGCTTCATTTTGAACGCGATATTCTGGGAGATCCTCCTAATCGGAATCCCAGTAATCGTTGGCGCAGTGATCGCCTGGCTCTGGTGGAGGAGACTGCCCGCCGAGGAGCGGCACGGGTACCATTGGGGCAAGAGCGCGCGGAGAAGCGGCACCAGCGGTGGATTCGGCTTGTTCTTCTTCATCCTCTTCGTCATCAAGGTCTACCTCGACGGAAAATGGAACATGGCCATTGCAACCTTCGATCTCAACTACGTCGTGGGCTCCATGATCACGATCCTGGTTTGGGTGGCGGTCGTCTTCGGAATCCCCGCGACGATTGTGGCAATCTGGTGGATACGCCACGAAATGAAGAAAACCTAGAATCCGTTTGCCGGGGGTGACCGGACGAGTTAAGGCGAAGAAGATTCGTCGTCATGACTGCACCAAATGAGGTCCATGAGGCTAATCGCGGAGGGGAAGCCGCTCATGCCGATGTCCGTGGAAATCCCTTCCCCAACCTCTCGTTCGGCGCTTGTGAAGGTCGAGGCCGCAGGGGTCTGCCACACAGACATCCATCTGGTCTCTGGCGCCTACGACCTCGGAGAGGGGAAGAAGCTCTCTGCAACTGGTGGCGGCTCGGTCCTGCCTCTCACCCCTGGGCACGAAATTGCGGGGAGGATAGAGGCCCTCGGAAGCGAAGCGTCCTCCGCAGGATTCGGGAAGGGAGACGCTGTCCTCGTCTATCCCTGGATAGGCTGCGGGGCATGCAGGAAATGCAGGTCTGGCAAGGAGAACCTCTGCGAGGGTACGCCAGCATTTCTGGGCTTCCAGAAGGACGGGGGCTATGCCGAATACGTCCTCGTCCCTGACGTCCGCTATCTTGTCCTTGCCGATGGGATGGAACCTTCACAGGCAGCCACTCTCGCCTGTTCAGGCCTGACTGCATTCAGCGCCGTAAGGAAGTGCACCCTCGGTCCGGACGACCTGCTCTTGGTGATAGGCGCCGGAGGGCTCGGAACTACCGCAATTCAGATCGCGAAGAAGACTACGAACGCCAAGGTCGCCGTGGCAGACGTCGACGAATCGAAGCTCGAGCTTGCATCGAAACTCGGGGCCGACTTCACCATGAACACCCTCAACCTTGACGCAAAAGCAGTCCTTTCAACGATCAGGAACCAGAACGGGGGAAGAGGTGCCGACGCCGTTGTGGACTTCGTAGGCAAACCTTCGACACTGTCCCTTGGACTCAGGCTCCTGGGGCATGAAGGTCGGCTTATTCTGGTCGGCCTCGGAGGCGGGGCGGCTTCCATCCCTCTGCCCATATTGCCTCTTTATGGATCCCAAATCAGAGGGAACTTCACCGGGACCATGTCCGAGCTCAAAGAACTGGCCACCATTGCGAAGGAAGGAATCGTCGCCCCAGTCGTTACGGGCTCATACAGACTCGAACAGGCGAACGAGGTCCTGGCCCTGCTCGAGAAGGGAGAGATAAGAGGACGAGCCGTGCTCGTACCATGATACGGACCAACGACTGTTACCGTTTGGTAAGAACCACGACCGGAATGATTCTCTTGGTCTTCCGCTGATAATCCGCGAACTGAGGGTATCGGGTCGATTGTATGTTGTAGAGCCTGTCGTGCTCAACCCCCAGCATCTCCTCTGCGCGCACTTCCATGGTGTCGTCCCCGACCTCGATCTGGATGTCGGGGTGGGCCTTGAGGTTATGATACCAGTCAGGGTTGCGGGGAGCGCCTCCTTTTGAAGCGAATACGACGTAACGCTCGCCGTCCCGGAGGTACATCACCGGCTTGATGTGAGATTTGCCAGTTCGCCCTCCTTTGGTGTGGAGAATGAGTATGGGTGCTCCTTCAAACCAGCCGCCAACTTTCCCATGGTTGCTGCGGAACTCGGATATCGTCTTCACGTCGAAGTCGGTCCAGTCGCTCACAGACTCCGGACAGATGCTCTCGGCTTAAAAATCTGGCTGAGGCCTGTCATCTCTGGAGGTCGGAGACCCTGCCCGCCGCGAGGGGGATGGTCATCTCGTCCTTCGTCAGCCCTCCATGATGCCCTCTGTGGTCGGTGGGCTCCTCGTTCTCGTACCTGTACCAGACGGTCCTCGTCCCGTTCGGCAGGATCATGAGGTTCCCGACCCTCCTCCGGAACTTCGCGCTCGCCCTGTTCAACCCGAAGAGCCCGTCCGCCAGCGCTTCCTCCGTCTTCAGTACGGTAGCCTTTCCCACAAGTTTCTTGGCGAGGTAATCCTGAGTCGCGTCCAACAGGGGCTCGCTGACCTGCATGTAGGTGTCTCTGGGGGCCCCCCAGGGAGGAATCAGCTTCCCAGACGAGTTCCGTTCAAAGGCCGCCACCAGCTTCCTGAACCTGTTAGTGTAGATCATCTCATCCGGTGGGGACAAGATCTGACCGTGGTCGGCCGTGACGAGGACGAGCGTCCTCTTGGCGGCGTCCTTCCCCAACTTCGAAAGGAATCCTTCCTCCAGAGCGTGAGAGATTATGGAAGCCTCGACCTCCGCCTCGTCAGTGTTCGGTCCGTAGGTGTGCTCTATGTTGTCGACCATGGACCAGTAGACATAGAAGTAGTTCCGCCCCCTGGCTCGTTCCACCAGCCTCCTCAGGGAGACGGTCATATCCGACGCCGAGCCGTAGGGGACGACCTCGGCCCCCCGCCTCGAGACCCTGGAGTAGGCCGAGTTGGCGATGAACCTGTTTGCAAGCGTCGTGCATCCGACCCCCTTGTCCCTCAGTCGCTGGAAGACCGTGGTCCCGTCGAAGAGGGCTCTGGGTGAAAGCTCCCCTTCCAGGGTGTCCCGTCGCCTGTCCCCGATCCTGCTGAACCAGAGGCTGACGACTACCTCTCCCAGCTCCCGCATGTA
>DATFYS010000152.1:0-13037 GCA_035314885.1 Nitrososphaerales archaeon
AAGGTGCCTCAATTTCGCCTCGGCTTTGATGAGGAACTTTGGCGGTGCAATCTTCTCACCGTCACTCGTGGTTACCAACGACTTCAATCCGAGATCAACACCAATAGGCGAGACCAGGGACGCTGGTAATCGTATTTCGTCCGGCAAGTTTCCCCTGTCATAGGCTAGACAGGCGTACCATTTGCCATCCGATTCGCACTTGACAGTACATGTCTTGAGCTTGGCCGTTGATGGGGTTGGCCTGTGGACTACGATTCTAACGCTTCCGATTTTCGACAAGAAGATTCTCTTCCTTGATGCGTCGAGTTTGACGCTCCCGTTGTATGCCTGAGGGTATACGAAAGATCCTTTTTCCTTGAATGACTTGAACTTCGGATATCTTCCAGTACCCGCAAAAAACGAGTCAAACGCCCTAGCTAACTGTCGCAGCACTGCCTGAGCAGACTGTGAGTATACATTTCGAAGAGATGGCTCCGATTTCATTTCGGCCGAAAGAATTCGGCATTGGTCACCGTACGAAGTCGACTTCCGTTCCTCTTCCCACCGGCGTTTCCGGTGTGCAAGTGCATCGTTCCATAACCTGCGACATACATCAACGGACTCGAGCATTTCCACTGTCTGCTTTTGGCTCGGATACAATCTGAACTTGAAAGCGGTTTGCACAGCCAACGGAATTACAATAGCTAGTCTGCTCATAAGACCCCGCGGAATTTCTCGTCGTTAGAGCCGGAGACCTCTCTGAATGTGTCAACAAGGTAAAGCTTTAACACGTTAGGACACCCCCGCGAGGCGATTGCCTAACTGCCCGAACTGCGGGAACAAGGAAGCGCTCCCCACGAGGACCTTCTCAGTGATCGTGGAGCCGGTCAAGGGCGAGCGTGGGATGACCGAGAGGAAAGTAGGGATGTACACCTGTTCGAAGTGCGGCACCAAGTTTCCTACAGTCATCAGCAAACAGAGGTACCTGATCGTGGCAGAGGAACAGCTGAAGTCGATGCAGGACGAACTGAGCTCCATGAAAAAAGGGAATGAAGATCTGAACTCGAAGGTCAAGGTCATGGCCGAGCAGCAGCGTGAGATTGAGAGCTCCATGGATAGGACAGCGAAAGTGGCCGAAGTCAAACGCCTGCAGGCGAGGATGGCAGACCTAGAGGAGTTCGTTAGCTTTCTCAGAAAAGAAAAGAGCGAACTCGAGCAGAAGGCGTCGAAGCTCCGGTAAGCCTAGACCCCAGTCGGCGGGAGATTGTATCCCGCTTCCGCTTCATAGGCCGCGGCCTTCTCTTCCAGCACAGCCTTCTCTGTTCGAAGCGCCTGCACCTCGCTGTCCAGCGCCTTCGCAGACTTGTCCAGCTCGTAGGTGGCGATCTTCTCCTTCAGGGAGGCTATGTCGGCGAGCATCGAAGCCTTCTCGGCCTCGAGCGACCGTATCTTCTCCTCGAGTTCTGTTCTTTGGTCAGCGTATTCCGTTACCACTGCCATGGTTTCCGAAATTACAAGTCTCGAGCGTTTACTTGTCAGGTTGAACTAAAAACTGTTGATAAAAAGAGTAAAACGGATTAAGTCGCTTCAACCGCAGAGGATTTATCAACCGAACGCCTTTGGTGGGGGCAATGAACAAGGGGCTCTGGATCTGGCCCTCCGACCAGAACGCTCAGAGAATGGTTCTCAGGAAGGTCGCCGAATCGAAGCAGTTGGTCTCCGCAATGGCGGCCATCGCCAAGTCGAAGGAAGGCCTGAGCAACGCTGAGCTGGACGACGTGATTGGAGACAACTCCGAGTGGCTGACCCTCAACGTCGTGCGGCAGCTCACCTCACTGGGGTTCGTTGAGTTCAAGGTCGATTTCTTCGGGGGCCCGGCGAAATATCAGTTGACAGACCGGGGGAGAAGCGCTCTCTCGACGATAACTGGGAAGCCTGTGCAGCCCCCGCAGCAGAAGCCTCCCGCTCCACCTCAGACTCCTCCCCCGACGCCACAGGCCGCTGCCCCCAAGGCCGCATAGGCAAGAGAATGTCTGAAAGGCTCGCCTGGCTCAAGCACCTGAGGAAACGTAGAGGGAGGCAGGTATTCGCTCAGGCACTCCGGATGTACCGGTTCCACAGGCTTCCATTCGAGAAGATAGTCGGCAACATACTGGAAGTGACTCAGAAGCACGGGGTGGGGTATACTTTTCCCACCGTGGCGTCGGTGGCCACACAGAAGCCGGAGCTGCTCCGGATGATAGTCGACTCGGGGAGCGAGGTAGCCGTACACGGCTATAGGCACGTGAAGTACCCCCTGATCTCAGCCGCAAGCCAAGAGAACGACGTCAGGAGAGCCCTGCGTACTTACGCCCGACTCGGGATCAAGGTCTCTGGGTTCAGGGCGCCCTACAACGCCTACGACGAAAACACCCCTGGCATCCTGGATCGGGCCGGGTTCCTCTGGGACGGCGGCATCGGCTACTCTCCTGTGAACAGGGGAAAGAAGGAGATGTTCAGAGTCAAGATCGACGGACGCGATTCCAGTTTCGTCTGCATCCCGCTGAACTTCCTGTCCGACGACCTGATGATCGACGAGTATGGGTACACCCCAAGGCAGATGGTCAACGCCCTGAACGGAGCCCTGGACGACGCAAGCAAGTCTGGTTCGGTGGTGATGTTCGACCTCCACCCAATCCGCGTGGGTCAGCCTGAATACGTGGTCGTCCTTGACCGGATTATCTCCCACGGGAAGAGTCTTGGTGGCTGGTTCCCCACAGTATCCGAAGCGATTGGGTCCGGGGAAAACGGCGATTGGAAGGGCAACAGGTTCTGTTGTCTCTTGACTGGGGATATCGACAACTTCTACTTCAGCGACTACCTGAAACGGCTAGGCTGAAGGCCCAGGCTGGTCCAGTTTCCTTACCGGCCTCGCAGGGTTCCCGGCCACCACAGTGTACGGAGGGACGTTCTGGCTCACAACAGCCCCTGCAGCCACGATGGCCCCCTCACCGACCACGACTCCCGGGAGAATCACCGCACCGGAACCGACCCAGGCGCCGCGCTTTATCACAATCCTCTGCGGTGCTTCATGGAAGACGCGCATCCGCGCCTGGTAGGGGCTCCCGCCGGAATGAGCTACGATAATCGCACCTGGACCGATGGCCGCCTCGTCTTCTATCTCGATGTATTCCGGATGTGCACCGTCGAAATACACGAGGTTTCCAATGAACACTCCCTTCCCGACCTTGACCCCGCTGTGGCGCACCAGCGATGCCCTGGCCTGGTAGACAGGAAGCAACCACGCGAAAATCCTCAGAATTCTTCCGAGCCTGTTCGCCATCTAAGACATGGTTTGCTCGACGAACCGGCGAGATAAACAATTGGGCTTGCATCATTGTCTCATCACCGTCATAACGACGCCGATTTTGACACAAGACTTAACTTCGAGCGAGGGCTGTTGGCCCTGGAATTGACCTCGGGCGCAAGCGAGAGTTCCGAACCTCGCGGCATCATGGACTACGTAAGGCTGGCCCGCAAGATCGATTCAGACGCGCAGTTCGAGAAGGCGCCAGCCAACAGGAGGATCAAGATAGCGGTCCTGTCGAGTTTCACGCTGGGCGGTTTCAAGGAAGCGTTTCTGGTGAGGTGTGTAGACGAGGGGATCTCACCGAAGATCTACATCGGAGGGTACAATCAGTACAACCAGGAAATCCTCGATCCCGCCAGCGCCCTCTACACTTTCCGCCCCGACCTCGTGATCCTGATGCTCGATACAAGGACGATTGCGGGGGAGCACTACCTGCAACCTTACGCCATGACCGACGACCAGAGGAGAGAGTGGGTCAGGAAGACATTCGAGATGATCACCTCTCTGGTCGACAAGGTACAGAAGGGGACCTCGGCGAGGGTCATAGTCAACAACTTCGAAGTTCCAACGCATTCCCCGCTGGGCATCATTGAAAACAGGACGCCCTTCGGATTCCGGGACTCCGTGTTGGCGTTGAACTCGGAGCTCAGGGAAGAGTTCAGGGGGAAGCCGTCGGTCTTCCTCTTCGACTACGAGTCCTTCGCCTCCAAGGTGGGAAAGGAGAACCTGCTCGACTACACCATGTACTACCTCGGGGACATCAGAGTCAGCCCGCAACTGGTCCCGAGGCTCTGCGACGGATACATCCCCTATGTCAGGGCTATGCTCTCAATGACCAAGAAGTGCCTGGTGCTCGACCTCGACAACATCCTCTGGGGAGGGATCATAGGGGAGGACGGACTCGGAGGCATCAAACTGGGGCCTACCCCGGAGGGGAGCCCCTTCTTCGAGTTCCAGAAGTACGTCCTTTCTCTCTACCAGAGAGGAGTAATCCTGGCGATAAACAGCGCCAACAACCCCGAAGACGCCCTCGAGGTCTTCCGCCAGCATCCGTACATGGTTCTGAAGGAGGAGCACTTCGCATCCATCAAGATAAACTGGGACGACAAAATCTCCAACATGAAGGCCATCGCGGAGGAAATCGAAATCGGGGTGGACAGCCTCGTCTTCGTCGACGACAGCAATGTGAACCGCGAGCTAATCAGGCAGGCGCTCCCAGAGGTAACCGTCGTCGACATCCCCCAGGATCCGGCCCTGTACCTGAAGACCCTGGAGGAACTTCGTGTCTTTGATTCGCTCCAGCTGACAGACGAGGACAAGAAACGAGGGCAGATGTATGCCGAGCAGAGGAAGAGGGTCGAGTTCCAGGGGGTCGTCGGGGACATAACCGAGTACCTCAAGGCGCTCGGCCAGGTCGTGACCATCGAGAACCTGAACCAGCTGAACCTCCCGAGGATTTCCCAGCTCTCCCAGAAGACCAACCAGTTCAACACGACAACCCGAAGGTACCTCGAAGGAGACGTCAGGAAGATGGCCGACTCTGGGAACTTCCTCGTTGTGGGAATCAGGGTGCAGGATAAGTTCGGGGACAGCGGCCTGACAGGGGTCGCCATCGTCGAGAAGGGAGGCGACAAGTGGCGCATCGACTGCCTGCTGCTGAGCTGTAGGGTGATAGGCCGCAAGGTGGAAGATGCCCTCCTCGCCTACATCATGGATCAGGCGCGGAAGGGAGGGGCAAGGACCCTCGTCGGCGAGTTCATCCCGACGAAGAAGAACGCCCCGGCGAAGAACTTCTACAGGACGAGGGGATTCACTCAGACGTCTGTGAAGGACGGAGTCGAGATCTGGGAATATAGCCTGAAAGAGCCCGTGGCGTATCCGCAGTACCTGCAAGTCGTAGTGAAGTAACCATGGATCAGCTCCGCGAGGTGGTGGCCAAGTCGTTTGGCATCCCCGTGGATTCGGTGACCGACAGCCTCTCCAGGGACAATCTCGAGGCCTGGACTTCGCTGAACCACCTGCTCCTGGTGACTGACGTCGAGGAGCAGATGGGGATTCGACTTACCTCGGACGAGGTTCTGAGAATCCACAGTTACAAAGACCTGAGAGAAATCGTTTCTGCGAAGCTCCCGGCCTAGCTACTCTCGAAGCATGGCGAGCGCCACAGCGACGGCGTAGTGAGTGGTATGGGAGATGCTGACTCTGACTTCCAGCCCCTTCGGCTTCGCACCAAACCATCTCACCGAAGGAACCCCCGTCTTCGATCTGACTATGCCCACCTCAGACACCTTGACCGTCTTTCGAAGCGGCTGGTTTACCGCCTTGACTACTGCTTCTTTGGCCGCGAACGTTCCTGCGAAGTGTCTCGCCGGACCCGCCTTGGAGTTGCAGTACCTGATTTCACTCTTCGAAAAGACCCTCGCGAAGAAGCGCCTGTTGTTCCTTAGTGCTCTCTCGAACTTCGCGACTTCCTCCAGGTCCACTCCGACTGCCCACCTCATCTTGGAGGGCCTCCCATCGAGCCTTGGTTTTAATCTCACCCGGGCAGCCAACTACCAAATTTTAAGACTGAGACCGTCGGGCAGCCCCGCTTCCCATGGTCATCTTTGTCGACATGCCGGAATCAGACTTCGTCGTGTGGAAAGAGAGGGCAATAGCCGAATACGCCGCCGACAAGGCGAAGGCTGGAAACGACACTGAAGAAGGGGTAGTGGAACGGAGCAGAAAGGAATTCGAATCACTCCTGCCTGACGGACCGAAGACAAAGGGCCACCATGTCTTGGCGGTGGTCGACGAAACAACGGGGCAGAAAGTCGGCAGGATCTGGTACGCAGACCCTCCGGGCCGGAGAAGCGACATGCTCTGGATTTACGACATCGAAATCGATGCAGCCCAGAGAGGAAAGGGATACGGCACTGCAACGCTGAAGCTGGCCGAACAGAAGGCTAGGGAACTGGGGAAGAAGAGGATGGGCCTGCACGTCTTCGCCCACAACCCGCGTGCCAGAGAGCTCTACGAGAGGCTGGGGTACAAGGCCACCAACATATCGATGGCCAAGGATCTGTAGCCAGTCAATCAATCTGGTGCGGGGGGAGGGATTCGAACCCTCGAACCCCTAAGGGATGAGGTCCTGAGCCTCACGCCGTTGACCAGGCTGGGCGACCCCCGCGCGATTCGTCGAGCCACCTGTATGGTGTAATTAATCATCACTTTCGGCGCCGTCTCTCATCTAGCCTCATCGGCCCGCGCCCTCCGTTAAATCCCCAGCAGCCTTTCCGGCTTCGGTAATGTCACAACTCCACTACCTGTACGATCAGCAGGGAACCGGCAAGGAACGCTTCGTCTACTACTGCATTGGTTGCAACTGCGTCCTGAGAGTCAGGCGTGACCTCGGGCCAACAAGCGAAATCATCGAATCTCTCGGCGGCCGCTGCCTCGGGTGCGGGCGCCCACTCGAAGGCAACGTCGAATGCAGGCTGGCACCAATCCCCGACGACTGGTCCGACGTCTACCTGAGCGCCGCGCCCACATTCCAGAAGAAGGCATCGCCATTCCGGCCGGCCTCGTCATTTCCGCACTTCTCGCTGGGTTTCCCCCGCCTCGATTCCATCATGCGGCCTTTCTCGCCCGATCGCCTGATTGTCATCAGCGGGGCGCCGTCATCTTTCATCGCCGAACTCGCCGCATTCAGGGCTCAGCTCCCCATCGAATCAGGAGGCCTCGATTCAGCGGTTCTGTTCATCGACGGAGGGAACCGCTCCGACCCGTACCTCTTCTCTTCCTTCGTAAAACAGAAGCGCCTCAAACCCGCGGTCGCCATGAGGCGGGTAGCCACCTGCCGCGTCTTCACGTTCTACCAACTCGCCGACCTGGTGTCCCGGCACCTCGCCCGCGCCGCGGAGGATTACGGGACGAGGCTGGTGGTAATCTCAGACCTGCTCGGAACCTTCACCGAGCCCGAGCTGGACGAAAGGGAGGAGAGGCGGATCCTCAGCGCCGTCGAAGAGGGGATCTCGCGCACGAAGAAGAGTGCCCTCGTAATCGTGACACTCCCTTCGGCCAACAAGCACGACGAAACGGTCGCTTCATGGTCCGACACCACGGTCCACCTAACATCGTCCCGGGGGGTCGTCCAAGCTGAGCTCCTGAAGCACCGGACTAGGCCCCCTGCCACATCCAGCTTCAGGCTGAAACAACTCCTGAGGTCGGTCCACTGATGGGTCGGACCATTCCGTCGTTCAGGATGGCCGAGGCCCAGGAGGTCTCCGAGTGGAAGTCTTTCAGGAAGGCCCTCCCCAAGAAGGACAGGAAGACCTTCGACGAGATGCTGAATTCGGCCAGGCTCTACACGTCCGCTTCGTCAGCCGCCGTTAGAACTTCCAGGTTCGAGGGGATGGCCATGGCCATCATCTTCCACCACCAGAGGCTGCTGACTAGATGTGTCGGGGCCTTCCTCGAGGTCGGCGAGGGGCGAACATCCACCCCTCAAATCTGAGCGGTTCTACCAGACGCCTATCTTGGGTTCGACTCGGCCTAGGCGTTTCCCACGGGGGTCGGGCGGGAAAGCTTCGTCGAAGGCAGGATGATTCACCACGGGAAGGGTCCCTCTCACCTTCCCCGGAGAATGCGGGTCGATGGTCAGTAGTCGTTCCGCTTCACGCGGCCTTATTGTCAGGCGCCACGTCTGGGCGTGCGATACGAAGAAGCGCTGCTCCGGGGTCATGCCATCAATCGGCCTGCGTTTGGCGGGTTCCTGTTCGAGGCGCCGTTCGAGGGCTTCATACGCTATGCTCACCCCGCCAAGGTCTGCAATGTTCTCTCCAAGGGTGAGCTCACCGTTCACATACTTTCCTGGGAGCGCTTCTTGGGCACTGTAGGCTTTGACGACTGCCCGCGCTCTTTTTCCGAACTCCTTCGCGTCGGCGAGGGTCCACCAATCCTTCAGGTTGCCCTGGGCGTCGTAGTGCCTACCCTGATCATCATAGCCATGGGTGATCTCGTGTCCGATTACGACTCCTATTGAGCCGTAGTTCACTGCGTCGTCCATTTCAGGGTCGAAGAAAGAGGGCTGCAGTATCCCTGCAGGGAAGACGATCTCATTGGTCGTCTCCTCGAAATACGCATTGACCGTAGGCGGAGTCATGAACCACTCCTTCCTGTCCACAGGGCTCCCGACTCGGGCCGTCAGCCTGTGGAATTCAAACGACGATGAACGGAGGACGTTGCCCGCGAAGTCATCGGGTCTGATTTCCAGGGTCGAGTAATCGCGGAACTTCTCAGGATGACCTATTTTGACCGTGAATGCCTCGAACTTGGCGAGGGCCGATTTTCTGGTCGCCTCGGCCATCCAGGGGAGGGCGGCTAGCCTTTCCCTGAATACAAGGCGCAGGTCGTCTACAAGGACGGATGCCCTGCGCCGGGCTTCCTCCGGGAAGTGCTTCCGCACATACAACTTCCCAAGCGCTTCACCGATCATGCTGTCAACCGCTTCGACGGCCCGTTTCCACCTGGGCTCCAGTTTCGCCTGTCCCTGGACCTTCCTTTGGAAGAAATCGAAGTTCTCGAGTTCAATCTCACGATGAAGGAATGGTGCGAACGAATTCAGGACCTGCCAGCACAGGTATCCCTTCCAACCATCCAGCTCCCCCTTCTTCACCAGGCTCGCAAGGGAATCAAAGAACTCTGGTTGACCCACCACCACGTAGGCCGCTCCGCGGACGCCGATCCCCTCCAGGTAGGACAGAGGTGCAAGGTTCTGGTATCTCGACTCAAGGGCCGCCATTCCCATCCTGTTGTAGTTCTTCTCCCTGTCACGCAACTCGGTTCTGGTCCTGCTCGATTTCGCGAGGGCAGTCTCGATTGCGAGGACGGCCTTCGCCGACTTGGAAGCCTCTTTTGGAGGAATTCCCTTCATGGCGAGTGTCCGCTTTACGTGTGCCTCGTACTGTTTCCTTAGTGTGAGGAAATTGTCGGAGAGATAATACTCCCGGTCGGGGAGCGAAAGCCCTCCTTGGCCTAGGAAATAGGCATAGACACTGCTGTTCTTGTCGTCTGCTTTGGAATAAGAGTTGTAGAATGGGAATAGACCACTGGAATGCAGTTTGGGGATGCTCGTGACCAACTCCTCAGACGAACTGATGTTCTCTACAAGCCTCCACAAATCTTCCACGGGGGCGAATCGCAAGGCTTCGATGCGCTTGGTGTCCATGGCGGAGCGGTAGAAGTCGCCAACCAGCCTCTCTTCAGACCCTTTGGGCGCGACCTTGTCCGAAGCGCACTGCTCCACGATGTTTCTCAGAAGCACGAGATTCCATTCGTAGACTTCGCTGAAAGACCCCCACCTCGACCTGTCGGCCGGCACCGGGTGGGTCCTTATCCACCCGCCCGCCGCGTATTGGTAGAAGTCCTTCCTCGGGTTCGTTTTGCGGTCCATGTTTCTGATCGAGAACTTCGGGGCTTGCTTGACCGCCATATCCTGGCTTTCCGTTTGTCTATGGTTATTCATTACTGTATCCTTCACTTTCGTTCCTCCCCCTCCCTGCACAGGGACTCGCATCCGTGCCATCGTTAAATGAATTAGAAACACACAAGGCCACAAATGATGCTCACAGACGCAGAGATCATCGAGGAACTGGACAGCTGGATGCGCTTTGCCGATGCGCTCCGTGCTGAGGACAGGGACCTCTTCAGGGAGATGCTCAGGCTCTGTTACGAATACTTCCCGGCCATGCAGGCCAGAGAGTCCCCATTCCCTACCGAGGCACTCTTCATGAGCCTCCTTCTGGCGCAGCACAAGACTATCGTCTGGCTGGCGGGAGAAGTGGAGAAAACGAAGGCGGAGAGGGATGAGGGGCTGGATCCTTGACCTCTACCCGGGCTCGCCGGGAGAAATGGTCGTCTGGCTCAAACTGGAGGACGGCCGGGCCGCAAGGCTGGTCGACCACTGGTCTCCTTCCATATTCATCGCCGCCGACAGCGTATCGGATCTGGACATCCCGCTGAAGATCATCGGCGCCGACCTCGCTTGGACGCGTACGGCGCGGAAGTACGAGAAGGTAACTGACAGAACGAAGTCGGAGGTCGTGGAGGCGAAGCTCAAAGACGTCAAGAAGATTCAACAGGTAGCGGGGAGGATCGAACGGCTCGGCCCCTTCGGCGCCTTCAGGCTCTACAACGCCGACGTGCCCCCTGCTCAGAGCTATCTCTACGAGCACGACCTGTTCCCCCTGGCCTACTGCGAGGTGACCCAGAGCGGGGATAATCTGGAGTGGGACCTGAACGACGACGTGTGGGCCTACGACTACGCGGTGCCCAACCTCCGGAAGGTCGAACTAGACGTCGGCATCGCGAAGGAGGGTAAGGTCGCTCGGTTCACCGACAAAATCGCGACAATCACCATCGGAGGCAACTGCGGGCACAAGACCATCGATGCAGGTTCGGAAGCGGACAAGATTCTGGGGCTGGTGCAGGCCATCACGGAGGCCGACCCCGACTTTGTCCTCACCAACGACGGCGATACCTTCCTCTTCCCCTACCTCGTCAAGCGCGCCGAGGCCAACGGTCTCGCAGAGCGGCTCATCTTGGACAGGGACGGCACAGTGATGAGAACCTCTTCCAAGAAGGGCACCTCCTACTTCAGCTACGGCAGAATCCACTACAAGCCTTCGGCAATGAAGCTGTACGGCCGCCTGCACATCGACATCAACACCTCCTTCGCCTATTCTGAGGCCGGCTTCGAAGGTCTCTTCGAACTGAGCAGGATATGCCGCATGCCGATGCAGACTTCCAGCAGGGCGAGCATAGGGAAGGCCCTCTCCAGTCTCCAGTTCTACCACGCGTCGAAGATCGACCTGCTCGTCCCATGGAAACCGACTCTGGTGGAACACTTCAAGGACAGGAACGAGCTGCTCGTCGCAGACAGGGGAGGCTTCATCTTCGAGCCGAAGATGGGCGTTCACGAAGGAGTCGCCGAGCTTGACTACAATGCGCTGTACCCGAACATAATGTTCAGGAAGAACATCTCAGCCGAGACGGTCAGGTGCCCCTGCTGTCCCGACTCGAAGAACAGGGTCCCCGAGCTGGGCTGGAACGTCTGCGAGAAACGACGAGGGATAGTCCCGCTTGCGATACAGATCATAGTCGAGAAGAGGCTCCATTACAAGGAGCTCAAGAAGAGCACCACCGGCGCCGACCACGAGAGGTACGATGCCCGTCAAGCCGCACTGAAGTGGCTGGGAGTCACAACTTTCGGGTACCTCGGGTTCAACAACGCGAAGTTCGGGCGCATCGACGCCCACATCGCCGTCTGCGCCTGGGACAGGAAGATACTGACCGACTCGGCCAGGGTCGCCGAGCGGAAGGGCTTCGAAGTCATCCACGGGATCGTGGACTCGCTATGGGTCAAGAGACCCAGAGCCGACAGAGAGGACTATCTCGAGCTCAAGTCGGAGATCGAGGTGGAGACCGGTTTCTCCATGTCTTTCGAAGGCATCTACAAGTGGGTGACCTTCCTCCCTTCGAAGGTAGACGCAGGCATCCCCGTTCTCAACAGGTACTTCGGGGCCTACCAGGACGGTGAAGTGAAGGTCAGGGGGGTCGAGGCGAGGCGTCACGACACACCACTGGCGTTCGCGAGGTGTCAGATGCAGATACTGAGGACTCTGGCCAAGGCCGACTCGGTCGCAGAAGCCAGGGCCAGAATCCCCGAGTGCATTGTCATCTTCCTCGGGCACGCAAAGTCGCTCGCCCGCCACGAAATTCCAGCGTCCGAGCTGGCGTTCACCACCAACCTGTCCAAGGCACCTGAAGAGTACACCACAATGACGGTCCAGCATGCGGCTCTGAACCAGCTGGTGGCAGAGGGGGTTCAGCTCCACGCGGGAGAGGGGATAAGGTACGTCATCACCGACTACAAAGGAAGAGACTCACAGAGGGCGACGCCGGTAGACGTCATCAAGGATGAGTCTAGATACGACTCGGAGCGCTACATTCAGCTCCTGGCTGAGACCTGTGCGTCTGTCCTGGAGCCCTTCGACCCGCGGTGCACGGCGGAAGGGTTGCTCTCACGCTACGAAAAGGAGAGGAACGCACCACTGGTGTAGGACGGGTGCTACCACATCACGGCCTTCGTCGGCCTGATCTTGAGTATCGGAGATTCGCCTTCGTCCCAGGGATTGTTCCTATAGTAGGCGAACTTGTCGAATAATACCTGAAGGAGGCGCAGGTACTCCTTGCCCCTCTCCAAGATTTCACATTCACCCTCGACCATGATCGCATGGTTGGGCCTGTACTGGTCCACCACCACTGCGACCTGCGGGTTCTCCCTGAGGTTCTTCAGCTTCTTCGTCTTGTAATCGATGGCGACCACCATGTTCTCTCCATCCACGGCGTAAATCACCGGCACGACGTGCGGCTTCCCGTCCTTCGACGCCGTGGCCATCCTGCACAACTCATGGTCCTTCAGAAACTTCAGCTGCTTGGGCGTCAGGACTCCCATGCGGACGGGAGGGAATCCGGTTGCAATAACGTTTACCAACCATATTCAACGATGACCAGAAGTCTTGGCTAGGACCGACGCCACTGTCTGCCACGTAATTCACAACGGGAAACTGCTTCTGAAGCTGGCCAACAGCGGCATAAGCGTCGGCAAGTGGAACGGCCCGGGTGGGAAGATAGAGCGGGGAGAGGCGCCAGAGACGAACGTTGTAAG
>DATFYS010000153.1:0-4653 GCA_035314885.1 Nitrososphaerales archaeon
TTGGGTTATCTGACACGGAGTTCATTTCGGCCACGGTAATCTTCTCGGCGAAATCGAGGGCGTCTTTCACCGATCCGTGCACCTGTGGGACGCAGCGGATCGAATACGGGTCCTGGGGGACGGGTTCGCTCCTGACCCTCAGACTTCCCTTGAGCAGGGCCCTCAGTTTTCTGGCTACTTGCGCCTGCCCAGTGTGCAGTTTCACCCCGATGAGGCGCTCGTCGAACGACTGTGAGCATGCACCGACGACTTCGGCTGTGACTGCGGTAGTGGAGTTACCGGCTTCCAGGAGGTACTTCCCACGCTTGGTCGCCAGGCAACCTAGTGCGCTCGTGAAGCAGGTCCCGTTTATGAGAGAAAGGCCTTCCTTCGCCTGCAGGACGACGGGCTTCAGCCTCGAAGCCGCGAGCGCAGTCCTCGATTCCATCAGTTTCCCTCTGTAGTAGCTCTTGCCCTCCGCGACCATCGCAAGAGCCATGTGGGCCGAAGGGACCAGGTCGCCGCTATTGTGAACGACGAGACCCTCAGAAACGAAGTTGTGACTGCCTTCCACTTCGATGTCGAATACGTGCTGGATTTTGTGAGGGTTGATTGAGACAATTCTATCGAAGTAGAAGTTGGGATTGTCAATGTCGATATTCACCCTTCCGTTGAAAGCGTACGGGAAGAAACCGCGTCTCATGACAGTGAATTCGTAGGTCCTTGTGGGGGTGTTGTACTTGTAGACATGTTTTCCGTTGAGCCAGAGGCCTCTCACTCTTTCCCTCGACCTAAGCTTGCCACAACGCATGCCGCACGATATGGCAAGGACGCGAATCTCCCTGATGAGAGATTCGTTGGGGCTCTCGAAGGTTGTCGAGTTCTGATGCCACCAGTGGCCATCTTTGTGCTTTCTGACACCTTCCTGAATCGTTGCGTCGGCATCCAGATAGCCTTCTAGGAACGCCAGCCTCTGATCAATCGGCAGGGAGAATACCCAGGCAGGAACGCGTTTTTGCCTTGCGAGCTTTGCAAGCCCCCAAGATACGAAAACTCTGTTGATTGCTCTGTTGTAGATGATTATGCAATCCTTTGACTTCCCTGGGCTTTTGCCAAGTAGCCGCTCGATTAGAGTGGAGTATTCATCGCGTTCCTTTCCAGGCGGGAGTGCAATGTAGATTCCCCTGAGGTCTCTTCTGACGTAGCCATCCCCGACCACCATTCCCACCAATCTCATGAAGTCAGGGGTCGTCTCCCTGAGGCTGGGCAGTCCAATTTGATGTGGTACTCCCTCTTCATTGAGTTTCTTCAAAGCCAATATCAGGTCCCCGGGTCGGAGTTGCTTCATCTCCGTCCATTCGAGCTGGTAATCCGCACGCTCGCCTTTCGCTTTTCGGTTTATCGAGAGCTTAAGAAATGGATGGTTGTCGGTGCATACCAATTCCCTCGTGTAGGTTTGGAGTTTGTAGGTTTGTTTTACCCCAGAATCTATCTTCCTGAGTATCTTGTTCCTCTGCAGTGCTCCCTCAAAGACGTATCTGAAGTTGTTTTGATCACCTGTCCTATCGACAACCCTAACTTTTCCTAGGTCCCCAGCGAAGGAGTAGACAGTGTCACCGGGTTCGACCTCAGAGATCTGTTTCGGACCTGATGGGTTGGTATAAACAAGAGAATCTCCGGCAAGGCATGCGCCCAGAGAACCGAACCTGGGCACATATGGGACCACCCCCTCGTTGAGCATGTTCGCCATCATCCTTGCAATGTCGGTCCTGACCGCGCTGTTTCCGTTCAGGAGGCTGTTCACCCGGATGAGCATGGCCGCTCTCACCACCTCGAGGGGCATCGGGTCGCCTACGCCAGCCGCATGGCTGCGGATCAGGTTGAGCTGAAGTTCCTTGAGGTTCCCCAGGCGGATGGCCTTGTTGGAGAGCGATCCGAATCCTGTGTTGACCCCGTAGACCACCTGGCCCCGGCTGAGCTTCTGCTCAAGGATGGAGCGGAACCTGTTCATCCTCGCAAGGCTCGACCTAGACAGATGCACTGGGGTCCCTAACTCTGCGACTTCGACGGCGGACGACAGAGTCAGTGAATGGCCGTCAAGGGAGACGGGCAACTGCCAGACCCCACGCGCCTGCGCTTATTATTATCTTCAACATAGGCATAACTGAAGTCTGTTGGGCGTTATCCAACCATGAGATGTCAGCGGGAAAACCCAAGTCTCTCAACCAGAGACACGAGACGCGGGTCGCCCCTCAGGCGGTCCAAGGCGGGATCGACCCCGAGGAATGTCATGAAAGACTTCTCCTGGTAAGACTTCTCAAGCCAGAGAAACCCGTTGTCGTCCTCTCTGAGGGCGAAGTAGATCATTGCTATGCCGTAGGGCGGGACGTACCTGGTGGTCGAGGCAGCCTTCAGCTCCTCGATAGTCCTCCTGGCTTCGTCGGGCCTCCCAGCGAGGGCGTTGACATATCCTATGTCGTCCTTGATGAACAGGCTCCCTCCAGAAAACTCGAGGGCCTTCCCTAGCTCTGACATGGCAGTGTCATATTCCCCGGTGGCCGCGTGGACCTCCGCCAACCCCTTGTAGGCTATGGCGAAGGTTGGGTCGATCTCGAGGGTCTTCCGGTACTGCTCAACGGAATCGGAGTATCGGCGCAGGAAGTAGTAGGCCCTAGCGAGGTCGGCATTGGCAATCAGAGAAAGAGGGTCGAGCTCGAGCCCCTTCTTCTCTTCGAGAATCGCTTGTTCGAGGTGGCCAGTTACCTGCAGGAATGTGGCGTACCAGAGGCGTGCCGTCGGGTAGCTCGGCTTCATGGAGATCGACTTCTTGAGGGAGGACTCGGCCCCGGGCCAGTCCCAGTAGTAGTGCATGAGCACCTCCCCCAGCGACGCATGCGCCTCCGCCAGGGTATTGTCGAGGTCGAGCGCCTTCATGATGAGCTCTCTCGCCTGTGGGTATACGGAATAGGGGGGACGGTAGGCGTAGTAGCCCATTATGCTGTAGCAGTCTGCGAGTCCAGCGTAGGCGAGGGCGTACCCCGGATCTTCGCGGATAGCCTGTTCGAAGAAGGCTACAGCTGAAGTTACTCCCGATTCGCTCCTCCTGTTCCAGTGGTGCCTCCCCTTGAGATACAGGCTGTATGCCTCCACGTTCTTGGTGGCGCGGCCGTCCATCCCTTCGATTTCGCTCGAAAGGAGCCGAACCTTCAGTGCCTCGGCAACCTTCTGCGCTATGTCGCTTTGAATGACGAATACGTCCTCCAGTTCCTTGTCGTAGGTGTTGGACCACAGGTGCTCCTCGGTGGACGCATCGATGAGCTGTGTGGTGACCCTGAGCTTGGTCCCGGCCTTCCTGACGCTCCCCTCAAGGACGGTGCCCACGTTCAGCTCACCGGCGATTTCCCCGATTCCCTTGTTCGCCCCCTTGAACTTCATCATTGACGTCCGCGCGATCACCCTGAGGCCTGCGATGAGACTCAGGTTGGCGATGAGCTCCTCCGTCAGTCCCTCGGCGAAGTACTCGTCTTTGGGGTCGGAGCTGATGTTGGTGAATGGTAGGACTGCGATCCTGCGCCTGTCGCGGGCCTCAGGAGGCTGGGTGGGAGAGGCCGCCTCCCACGGCAGGACCACGGAGTAGACTTCCACCGGGAGCTCGACGTTCTTGAGCTGCCTCCTCCCGAGAGACCTGAAGGGGAATTCGGCCTTGTTCCGGACCTGGTCGTAGACCTGCTCCGAAATGCAGACTCCGCCTGCCGGAGCGAGGGGCTCGATTCTAGATGCGATGTTGACCGCGTCCCCGTAGGCGTCGCCCCCGCTGTGGACCACGTCGCCGAGGTGAATCCCGACCCTGGCCAGGAGCAGCCGGTCGGCAGGCATGGATCTGTTGCGCTCGTGAAGCAGCTCTTGGATTCTGACGGCGCAGCGCGTGGCTTCCAGGGCGCTGTCGAACTCGAAGAGCATTCCGTCCCCGATGGTCTTGATTTCGGTCCCACCCTCCTTCGGCAGGGCTGACCTCAGCAACCTACGATACTCGTCAAGAATCTCCAGAGCTCTGGCTTCGTTTCTCTGGGTCATGGCGGTATACCCTTCTATGTCGGCAAACATGATGGCGGCGAGCTTCCGCTGCCCTCCTCCGGGGGCGGACTGGACTCTGTCACCAGACAACTGATACTCCGGAGTGGAAGTCGGATTATAAAGTCTGAGACGTCGATGCGGCGATGATGCTCTAGGTGTCGGCGCCTGTCAGGACGATCAACAACCCGTTGGCCGCGAAGTACAACCCGAAGGTGAGAAGTATCGAACCAGCCAGGAGGTCGATGACCCACCTCGGGAGCCGGATCAGATAGTCGTAGGAGACCGCTGCCACCCCGAGCAGGAGTATGAGGCTGACTATTCCGCCGATGGCTGTCCATTCGAGATTGAAGGTCCCGGCGGCCGCGAGGACAAGGCTCGCCTCAAAGCCTTCCGTGAGCGTAATGGAAAAGACCGGGAGGGCGTTCACGAGGGAGAATGGGACCTGGCCGGAGGCGCCAGCGGGGAGGTGAGCCCTGTCCTTCTCCACCACTTCCTGCCCCATCTTCTCCATCTTCGCCCTGAACGACTTCTTCCCGAAGTAGTATCTCCTGAATGCCCTGAGGAACCGGCTTGAGAAGTAGAGCAGGACGATGGCTGTCG
>DATFYS010000154.1:0-3890 GCA_035314885.1 Nitrososphaerales archaeon
TCCGGCCACGTCGAAGCGCACTAGGACCGTGGTAGCCTTTCCCGCCACCGTCCCTAGCTGGAGGGAGAACTTCGTGAAGTTCAACGAGTTGTCGCAGTTCCCCGCTATGAGCGGGAGGGTGGTTGCCTCGTAGGTGGTGACATTGACCGGCGTCCCTCCTATCATCACGATCGATGTCCCGCCAGTGTTCACCACGCCCGGCGCCGAGAGGAAGGCCATGAAGCCAGGAGAAGTGTAGATGTCCTGATAGATGAACGCTGACATCGCCTGTAGGTACCCGAAGGATGCGACGGACCCTGTCTCGTTGGACCCGTTGATGTAGACCCAGGCGGCGCTCCCATTCCTCCACGCGAACAGGGAGGCCACAAAGACGGTCTCGGGCGGGTCTTGGGTGACGTTGACCCTGAACCCCAGAGGAGTGGCGGACAGGACGGTGTAGGTGGAGGTCACGTTGCGGGGGTTCCCACTTTCGGTCCCGTTCCAGCGCACTGTCATGGACGAGTAGTCGTTGAAGAGGCCGGTGAAGTTGAACTCACTAGCTAGCGGCCCGGTGGTGGCCTGCGTGCTGGAAGTACACGTTGTGCTCTGGCTTGAGGAGGAGGCAGATGAGGTGGTCGAGATGCTGCTGGTGGTGGGAGCGGTCGTCGGGCTGGTGGAAGAGGCGGAGGAGGTCGTGCTGGATGTAGTTGTCAGGGTAGAAGCGGAGGAGGATGATGATGAGGACCTCAAAGATGAGGTTGAGGTCGTCCCGCTCGACCCCGTGCTGAAGAAGAGAACGTAGGAGGCTATGGCGGCTGCGGCGATTACTATGATGACGACGGCAACCAGGATCGTGGTCCCGATCCCCCTGCGGGCGAATTTCAACCCTGAACAAGTCACCAATGCATTATTTAGGGATTCGAATGGAAACGTCTTCAGCCTAGTCGTTCATCCTGCAATGGTTGCGTGCTGATACTACTCGGTCCCCTTCTCGACCCGCCCCAGCGGCGATAGCGACATCGCGGCGCGGTAGAGAAAGTATGCAGACCCCACCGCTGGAAGACTCGCAATGAAATTCTCCACCTCCGTGGTCGTGACAAATGAGAGAGGAATCCAGATTGTGAACGATATCACCCCCAAAGCCAGAGCGATGCCCAACAGCATGGCGAATCTCCTCATCGTCCGGTCGGGGGTGCGTCTGGCGGCTAAGACTAGAGCCGTGGCTGCGTATCCTAGGACGATGGCGACGACGGGAAAGAAGGTCAGTATGACGAGTAACGTAATTGAGTTGAGATTGGAGTTGGTGTTGACGAAGAAGAAGGAGACTACAAGTTCGGCTGATACCAATATCATGGCAATGAGCCCGGGGACACGCACCCGCGACCAGCGGATGGAATCCCTATGGAAGAAATCCAGCTCCTTCAAGACGATGAGGTTCCGATCAACGAAGACGAGGGCGATGAGCAGAGCGGCAACGAAAGTATCGCCTCCGATGGAAGATATGATGAAATCCTGAAGCGTTACCACCGTGGCTGGCGTAGGGATTTGGCTTGCAACGTTGCCCGCGATGAGCGCTATCATCAGCCCGGCCAGCCAGTAGGCCCGGTTCCTGAAGGCATGGGCAGCGAATCCGCGCGCGAGTTGCAACGCCCTTACTGTCCCCGCTAGCAGGATGATCGAGGAGATGACGGAGCTTGCGTCGGTCGCCCAGAGGATGTAGTCAACGGACAACGTGTGGAACTACCTCCATACCAGTGGCGGAGACCGAGAACCGGAAGTACCCGTGAAGCGGGGGCTGCCCGAGCATCTTCTTTATCCTGAAAAGCGGGGTGATGGCGATCCCCTCCTCGTAGAGCCTCATCTCTATCACGCCGTCGAAGAGCTGCTCCATGGTAGTGAGCGATCCCTGCGGGTGCATCCCCTCTTCTGCCAGGGCGAATAGGACGCAGTCCTGCTGCTTCAGGTCCCCGATGAGCTGGGACCAATAGGAGTATGTGCTTTCCAGAGGGTTCAGAACGAGAAGGGGTGATACGAGGTCGGTGGCGACCCTGACGCGCCTGTTGACGTTGCTGTGGACTGCCTGCTTTATGTTGAATGATATGCCCGCGGTGTCGTGAAGGTCGCACTTGACCGGCGACCCGGCGCTGGCGATCCAGTCAGGCACCCGTTCTGAGCTTATCCCCATCCCTTTCATATCCCGCGTGACGTCCGAAACAGGGCGGTGGGTTGCGTAGAGGCAATAGTCTCCCTGGACCAAACCTGACCTGATGAACCAGTAGCCCAGTGCCTCCTTGCCGATGCCTGGCGGCCCTTCAACGAGGATCGCCGACCTGTCGGGGTACCCATCCCCTGAGAGAATGTTGTCGAGGGAGGGGACTCCTGTCGAAACCAATTAACGCCGACCTGTGTCGCGGACGCGAGTTAAAGGCTACCCTCGGGCGGTTGCTTCAGCAGGCCGCTGAAGGGTCGAGCATGGCCTTGAGGGCGAGGGAAGCAAGCGCGGTCGTTTCTGTGTTGACCACCGTCGACCCATGATTCCCCGGCGACGTGTATCCCGAATAGAACCCTCCCGTAGAGTTGTCTTGCAAATGGAGCATGAGCCCTTCGATCGTAGGCAGGTTTGTGTCAGTGGAAGAGACCCCGAGGCAGGTGGAAGCGATGACGTACAGGGCCAACTTGTAGGTCTGATACACCCCCTTGCTGCTTGAGTTCGTGTTCGTAAATGCGACGTCCGCAAAGCCCGTTCCGTCGAAGAGACCTGCGGTCTTCTGGAGATAGGCGGTTGGGAGACACATGATTGCTGAAGTGTTGCTCCTGACGCGGTCGCAGTAGATAGCCTGTAGCAAAAGGGTGTCGGCGTAGTTCTGCGAAGCACAGGATGAGTTTCCGTTGTTGGCCGTCGTTTCGATCGTTGCGCTCCCAGGTCCCGGTGGTTGGCCGCTGGGTGGCGCAGACCATGATAGGAGAAATGTCAGCGGGCAGGAAAAAGTCGCCGATGTTGAGTTCAGGGCGGTATACTGGCTCACGACATCGCTCTGGGGAAGAGTGGCGGCATATCCCCCAAGAGCCTGGGATATCGCAAGCGCGAAGTTCGTCGTGGACTGGTTGCTCGAGTCGTATCTTGACAGGGAGAGGGAAGCCAGGTAATTGTCAGAGTACAGCCAGTAGGTGTTCCCGCCGGGGGTCTCGGGGATGAGGCCCACTCGAGGGTCGTAGTTGTGAACGAAGTATGCTATAGTTTTGTCTAGGGCGACCTGGTTGGGGGACTTCGGAGCGGTTGGCACGAAATACCCGAAAGCCGAAATGGCGATCACGGCTACCACTATCACTACGACTATCTGGTTCCTTCTTCGCCTTAGCCAGGGTTCAGGAGTGGATGTCAACCTCGATATCGACCTCGATACTTGCTTCTAGTCCTTCTTGACCGCGAGATAAAGGAACAAAGCGAACGGGAGGACCACCCAGAGGATTCCAGCCGCCACAAGAGTGTAGGGAGTGATCCCGTAGTCTGCCGGAGAGAACGAGATACCAGAGAAAGATGACGAGGAGAGGGTCGAAACGAGGCTGTAGAATTGGGCAGGGTTGAAGAACCCGGAATCGACCGTCAACCTGTAGTAGGTCGCCGACCCCAGGTCCAGGTGAAGGAGGACTGCCACCAAGTAGATGATGAGGGACCAGAACAACTCGAGGATGGCCCACAGTCCCACTCCCACTCCGACGAGAGCGCCCCCGGATTTTATCACCCGTGATAGCGCGAACAGAAGGCCGACGAATGCCACGGCTTCCACTGAAAGAGCCCCTATCACGGTACCGAGGAACGACCAGCTCAGCAGGAAGCCTGCCGCGAAGTAACAGACTATGTCAAGGGCAATCGTGGCGAGTACGACGGCCACAACCATCGCGAGGGAAGT
>DATFYS010000155.1:0-5028 GCA_035314885.1 Nitrososphaerales archaeon
TGTTGAAGTGAACACGATCGAGCCTCACCGGCCCGAAGCGATCCGGGCAAGGGTTTGACGCGCCTTTGCCTGCAAAAGCCCGGTGTCACTGCCTGTCGAAGGCTTAGGCCATGCGTCATTCTGGGATGCAACCAGTCTGAATCCGCCGTCGCGTGAGTAGAGTTCTCTTAGTTTCGGCCTGCCGGCCTCCGACTCCACTACGCAGATCCGCAGGACGTATCTCTCCGGTCTCAACCTGTCGGGACGGGTCATGAGCACGAGTATCCCGAGGTCAAGCAAGCTATCCTCAGAGATACCGTGCATATTCACCCACCTCCTCAGCGCCTGTTCGATGGACGAGGCGTGGAAGGTCTGAATCCCCCTTGCCCCCGCAGAAAGCGCGTGGAAGAATGCTCTGCTGTGCTCCTCGGACTGAATCTCGCTGAGCACCACGAGGTCCGGCGAACGATGCAATGCTTTCACAATCTCAGACTCCTTGGTCCTTCCGGACGCCCCTCCCCTTTCGAAAGGGTCTACCTTCACCTTCATCTGATGGTACCCCCTCGCCAGCATGTCCTTGGTTTCCACGGCATCTTCGATGTAGAGCCGCCTGAGCCTGGGTTCCACCTGTTCATCAAGGGCGTTCAGCAGCGTTGTCTTGCCTGTACCTGTTTCTCCCACAATGGTGATGTTGCCTCCCACCTCGAGCCAGGCGACAAGCAGGGCCGAAGCTTCAGTGCTTATGACGTTCTTGGAGATGAGATCCTGAACCGACAGGGAGGAGACGCTGAGCCTTCTCACATCAAGCGCGAATCTATTCACAGAGACGGGCTCCAGGTCCAGGGAAATCCTAAGCCTCGCCCCCGAGATCTCGAGGTCGTTCTTCAGCGACGGGGTCGAATAGTCCGGGGTGTATCCGCGGAAGGTGTCGAGGTGCGTCTCGAGGGCGTGCCTCTCTCTTTCCGTCAGTGTGATGGTGGACTCGCACCTTCCAGCCTGGATGTGGTCGAGGTACACAGGAGACGTATCGGAGTCTACGAAGAACTCTGTAACATTCTGGTCTTTGGCGATAGCCAGAACCCTCGAGAGTCCCATCGCGTCATAGGCCGCGAGTTCGGCCAGCTCTCTGGTCCCATCCCCGAAGGACTCTCCGAGGTGCTCCGCGGCTAGCTGGGTAAGAACCTCGACCAGCCGTCCGAAGGTCAAGGGTTCGACAGACGCGGGGTCGAGGGCGGCGGAGGCTTTCGCCACGGCAGCTCTCAGTGCCAAGATTCTCGTCTGCGGGAGGGGGCAGGTCACGCCGTAGACAGATGAGCCACCAATTGCGGTCACATAGTATCCAAATGGATAGAAATCGTAATGCAGAGTCTGGGCTTCGGGAGCCCTGCCGAAGAGCTCCACGAGCAGCGGAGGCGGGTCATTCGATGGGATTCTCCTCTTTGTCAGACCGAGGAGCAACTTCTCCAGTCTGCTGCCGGTCGTCATCTCGAACTGGAAGCGGCTGCGGAATAAAAGGGGCAATGTTGCCCCTTAAATCGCCGGAAGCAATGTCTGTTCCTTGGCAGAGATCACAGAGTACACACTTGCGGTGCTGGTTTCCGCGCTCATGGTGGGAGGGTCTGCAGTCACGTATGCCACCTTCGCCCGTTTCGAGCAGACTTCAGAGGTCGACGCATCGCTTTCTACCCTTGTCGCCCTTGCAAACGAAGCCGTTGTGAACGGACATTCGAGTTCGACCCTGTTACTCCCTACTTCGACGTTGACCTGCGCGGACGGCATCCTCACCATCGTCTCCGGCAATACAACGGCGAGTTCGCCCGTGGGAGCGCAGTGCGATTTTGTGACAAGCATAGCCGGAGGGATGCACACGGTGAGCTTCGATAGCCGTTCGTCGGCGGTTGACCTGCTGGTGACCTAGCCTGCCCGCGTCCTCGTCCTCCTCCAGCTTCGGGTGGGCAGCATACATTGCCGCCGCCTTCACTCTCTGCCTGGCGCTTGCCCCATCACTTTCCGCTCTGTCCTCAGGTTCGAGGGCGGGGGCCGCCATCCGAACAATCGACGGCATCGCCGCCGTTGTTGACGGGTTGAAACCCGGGGTGACCGCTTCCTTCGGGGTTTCTACCCCAGACGGTTCCGGAGTCCACATGGGGGGCCACTGGGTTAGCATTTCCATCGGCAACGAGTCTCTAGGGCGAGAAGTGGCCTGGCAGCTTCCCATCATGACTTTGGTACCTGGAGAGGTGTACACCGCCACGCTCGTTGGAAGCGCAGTGGAGGTCGCAACTAGTGGCCGAGATTGAGTTGTATTTCGATGTTGCAGCCATGTTCGCCCTGATCCTGGGCTTTCTCTTGGTCGCGATTCTGATTGTCCTCCCGAGGTTCCAGCTAGCTTGAGATTCTTTGACCTGGCCGTCGCCGGCGTGATCTCAATCACAGCGGTCGCCCTTCTCATCGCCTGGAACCCTCAGGCCCCCGACGTCGCCGCCAGGCGAAACCTGGACGAGGCGCACCTGAGGGATTTCGTCACGGGCGCGGTCGAGACGATTGGCCTAGTTCGGATAGCAGAGGATTCACCAGGCGATCTCTGCACCTTACTTGGGTCGTTTTCCAATTCGACGGTTACATTCTCTGCGAACGTTGAGGGTTTCAACTGCGGAGCCCCTCCCGCCGGCGCGGCCGTCGCAGAGATAGAATTCGCTTTCGGACCCAAAGTGGTGGTCTTGGAGAGTTGGTTCGCCGCAGGGCCATAGGCGCCACCGTTGCGGCCATTCTGGTCTTCTCGACTCTCATGCTGACCAATCTCACTCTACTTACCGGAGCCGCCCAGAGGGAACGGCTGAGCCTGACAGCCGATTCGGAAAGCCTCCTCACGGACACGGCGGTCGTGATAGGCGGAACCGCCGGGTTGGGGTTGCTGGATGACTTGCAGAGCTACATTTCGTCCCGGTCTTTCCAATGCCCCAGTGCCGTTCAGGATATCGACAACTACACCGCCACTCTCACGGCTACAAGAAGTCAGGACGGTGTCACGGTCGACGAATTGCTGTCTCCGGGCGGGGGTCAAACAGAGCCTGACAACTTCACAATCCTGAAGCCGTTCAACGGTTCAAGCCCAGGAGAGATCGACCTCGCACTTCAGGTTCGCTGGTCGGGCATGTCGGCTCTGAAGGATGTGTCCTATAGCAAGACGGAGTCCCACCATCTGCACCTTCCTGTCATGTTGAGCCAGATGGTCGCCTTCTGCGAAAGCTCCGTCGAGGAGGTCGGTTCACTCCTCAAAGGTCAGGTCTTCGCATATTGCGATTCCTCCAAGATAGGCCCTCCATTGGCGGTGCTCGACAGCATACTCCAGGGCCAAGCGTCCGCGAGGGGCCTCTCCTACTATCTCGATTACAATGTGGATAACTCTGACGGGTGCCGGGTCGCATTCGCTTGCGTGGTCGAACAGCTTGACGCGGTGGGACCTGCAGGTGCGTTCAGCGTGCGACTGGGGCAGGGCGAGACAGTGGCAGTTCGAGTCGGGGGATAGCCGGTGCGATGATCTCTCGGTACTGCTCTCTCACGGTGTATTCTGCGGTGTCCCCGCATTCTGCAACATCTCTCTGAGTCACCGTCCGCGTTCGGCTTTCCGCCCTCGCCAGGGCAACCTCTGCGGCGTAGACCGCCGTCGCGGCAAGAGCACAGGGTCTGTGGCCCGCCTTCGAGTCCTCCGGAACGAGGCCCAGGATCTCGACGGCCATCCCTTGCAGCGCACGCAGGTGGGGGACGACAGGACGAGAAGGATCCTCCGGTCCCCTCTGCATCCTGACCGAGAGCCTCGCCAGGACACGGGCCACGCATTCTTCAGGCCTCCTCGGCTCCATCCGTATCTCCGAATCCAGAGAAAGCTGAATGATCGAAGAAACCCGAAGCGAGCGCCCCAGTGCCCTGTGAGCTTCAATCACTTCGTTCGTGCTCACGGATCCGACCTTCGCCTTCCTGCAGGAAGCTATGATTGCAAACGCGGAGATGGCGGCGATGGTTGCCCGTCTCCTCCCATTCCGCGGACCAAGCATCCTCCGCGCAATGGAGACGGCCTGCGCCATGACGATGTTTGGAAGGGCAAGCCGTTCGCAGACCCGCTCGACCATCCGTGTGCATTCAAAGAGTGTCCCGTCGTTCCGTCCTATGAAATCAGAAACCGTCTTCAGGTAAGTGAAGGTTGAGTTGGTCCTGGAGAAACCCGCGGAGAACCGTTCTCGTCCCGAGGCTTCCATCGGTCCCATGTAGCTCCCGAGCGCCTGCGGGGTGAAATCAGCGGCCACGAGGGTCCGTCCACTGCGAGTTTCTTCGACTTCCTTGTCTCCGACCACGCCGCAGCTCGGGCAAACAAACTCGTCTCCCGCGTCCACAAAAAGTGTTGAACACTGGGGACAGGTCCCGTCTCTATCCAGCTTGTCCATGCCTTCATGATTGCCAATCACCATTTCAGCAGAGAGGGACCAAGCCATCCTCTGGATCAGACTCCTGTGACCCTCTCTGGACTCCGTTCTCCCAGAGTCGGAGTGGCGGTCCCGAAGGTGAAACCTACAAGGGTTAAAATCGCCGCGGATTCTGCCGCCTTTCCGATGAAGCGGGTACCCGGCCCCCCGAAGGTTCGGGACATCCATGCGGGGCCCTCTGTAGACGTCCTGAGCCTCGTAGACGCGATGGGCCGAAGCGGGGGTTTCATGGCGAAGAACATGTCAGATGTCTGCACAACCCTAGACCTGATGTATTCCCGGCCGGACTGCGTCAAGTTCCTCTCCTTCCCAGCTGACATCGTTGCCACCGGGGCCAGGGGCCTCCTGATCGACCTTGTCAAAGGAGGCATGGTGGATGCGATCATAACGACCTGCGGGACTCTGGACCACGACATCGCCAGGACCGTGGGGGACTACTACCAGGGATCGTTCGCCGCAGACGACACCAAGCTTCACAGGTCAGGGTACCACCGGTTGGGGAACGTCCTGGTCCCTCTGGAGGAATACGGCCCCGCCATCGAGAAGCGGGTCCAGCCTCTGCTCAAGC
>DATFYS010000156.1:0-3029 GCA_035314885.1 Nitrososphaerales archaeon
AAGATCCCCTACAGGGAGCACGTGCTGATCAAAGGAACGGGTCTGAGAGCAGATTTCCTTGTGAACGGGACATGGGTCTTGGTTGAGAGGGACCCCGGCTCGCCAGAGTTGAGGGCCCTGGCGGGCAGGGAGAGGGTCGTGATCATCAACAGGGAATCGGCTAGAAGCGACGGGCTGGATTCTGGAATCAGGGTGCTTAGACTCGAGGAAGGAGGCCGGCTGCAAACGATCTTCCTCGATGACCCGTCGTTCAACTTCGACTACGCCCACATCCTCCCGAAGACACAGAAGTGCTCTGTGATGCACGGGCACACGTCGAGCGTCCTCGTCGAGATTGTCGGACGACCCATTGAGGGGATGGTGGTCGACTTCGGCGTTGCCAAGAAGATCATCAGGGAAGCAGTAGGCGACCTCGACCACAAGCTGTTCATCAATGAGAAGTACGTCACGAAGCAGGACGGGCGGACCGTGACGCTCTCGTTCGAAACAGTTCACGGTCCATTCAAGATCGAGGCGCCCAGGGCGACGACCGTCCTGCTTTCCGGGGAGGCGACAGTGGAGAACCTAGCGACGGAGGTCCTAGGTAGAATTGCGAACCGCATGCCAAAGAATGTAACGGCCGTCGGCGTCTACGTCTACGAGGGTCTCAACAAAGGCAGCCATCTGCTCGCTCAGATCCACCAGGGCGGAGTCGGTACCAGACGAAGGAAGCGATAGTCCTCCTATCTGGAGGCATCGATTCTGCAACCTGCCTCCAGCTGCTGAAGGCTGATTACACAGTTAGGGCGCTTACCTTCGAGTTCGCAGGGATAGCGGCCAACGAGGTCAAGGCCGCCAAGGAGGTGGCGCGCGCGGCCGGAGTTGTGGAGCACCGCCTGGTGAGGCTCCCCGACCTGAAGGAGGCGCAGGATATCAGACGCGGGAGGTTCGAAGGATTGCCGCCGACCTACATTCCCATGCGGAACGGGATCTTCTATTTTCTCGCGGCCTCCTACGCAGAGGAGGTCCACGCAGCAGTCGTAGCGGGGGGCCACAACAAGGATGACCGCCGCATCTTCAGGGATGTCAGCCCCAGATTCTTCTCAGCCATTCAGAAGGGCTTCTGGTCAGGTTCGGAGATTCTCGAGGCAGAGGGGACTCGTATCGTCAGACCGCTCGAGCACATGACCAAGGCCGAGGTGGTCAGAAAGGCTGTCGAGATAGGGGTCCCGCTTCATCTGACCTGGAGCTGCCACCGGGACGGGCCTAGCCACTGCTGGGAATGCCATGGGTGCCAGGGGAGAATCGCTTCTTTCAGGGATGCAGGTGTTCCTGACCCTCTCATGTCGGCCGGAAGGACGAAAATTACTTAAGCAAATGACTCACGGGCGATTTCTCTTGGCGAAGAAAGTCAGCAGGGCTGTTGACTCTGTCGAGTTCATCGACATATCGGCTGACGTCCAGTCAGAGCCAGCCAAGTTCCCCGTAGACGCGGGGATCTCGAACCTGAGGGTCCTGTATACGGAAGGCAACGTTTCCATGCCCGTAGAGCTGTCGATACAGACCTCGACGGGGTCGGGTAGGGGGGTACACATGAGCCGGCTGGTGAAAGCGGCCAAAGCGAAGAAGGCAGGGGGAATCGAAGAGTGGCTGCGGTGGATCGCAGGGCAGGTCAACGAGACCCAGCCGGGATCGTCGGTGACCTGCAGGTATGAGCTCCCATACGAGGACAGGTTCGTGAGGGTCATCGTCAGGACGAAGGAGAGAGGAGCCCTGACCTACAAGTTCGTGGTTGATGGACTGACAGCCTGCCCGTGCAGCAAGAAGATGATCGGTGTGGGCCACATGCAGAGGGCCGAGATCACGCTCATCATGAAAAGTAGGAAGGCGCTCGACGCGAGGGAAGTGATCAGCCGCGTGTCCGAGTGCTTCTCAGCGACTCCCACGGAGGAGCTGAAGAGGCTCGACGAGGCGAAGAAGATCCTTGATGCCCAGGCTAACCCACGATTCGCCGAGGACCTCGTCAGGGAGTGCGTCAGCAGGTTCCCCGGCGCCATGTTCGTCGGGAGCAGGTGTTTTGAGTCGATTCACGTTCACGATGCCGTCGCCACCTGGTCGTCAAGGCCAGGGTGGGAACCCACTCTCTAGGACGTTCCCGTCACATTAAAATCGGCAAGGCATATGGCGGCCATCAGGAATGGGCGACCTTCTGATAGGGACTTCAGGGTGGTCTTACAAGGAGTGGGTAGGAGCATTCTATCCAACCTCCGCCACCAACAAGCTCTCCTACTACTCGAAGGTGTTCGGTACGGCTGAGATTGACTCGACCTTCTACGCCTACCCATCGAAGGGGCTCGTCCTCGGCTGGGCCAGGTACACCCCAGACAACTTCGTCTTCTCCGTCAAGCTCCCCCAGCTTCTGACCCACGAAAAGAAGCTGGAACACGCCAAGGGGGTCGAAGCCGACCTCATCAGGTTCCTTGGCCTGATGAAACCTCTGATAGCTGGCGGGAAGCTAGGGCCAATCCTGATTCAGCTCCCGCCTTCGTTTTCGTATGAAGCTGACTACGCCAAGCTGAGCAGTTTTCTGAAGACCGTCCCCGAAGATCTGAAGTTCGCAGTGGAGTTCCGGCATCCGTCGTGGCTGAGAGAGGAAGTCTGGTCGCTACTAAGGGACCGCAACGTTGCCAACGTCATAGTGGATGAACCTCTGCTCCCACCGGACACGGTCGTGACCGCTGATTTCGCGTTCATCAGGTGGCACGGCCACGGGGCCAGGCCATGGTACAACTACAGGTACCCTGAAAGGCAACTCAAGGAATGGGTCCCGAAGGTCCAGGAGGTCACTTCGAGGGTGAAGAAGACGTATGGTTACTTCAACAACCACTTCCAAGGGTTCGCTGTTGAAAACTCCCTGAAAATGATGGGAATGCTTGGAGTTTCAACCCCGCAACAGGATGAGGCGGGAGCTAGGGCGACGAGGTTCATTGATACGGGGAAGAGCGATCTGGGGGAAGGGAACATGCTGGAGTTCGTTGGAGGGAAGGCAC
>DATFYS010000157.1:0-3952 GCA_035314885.1 Nitrososphaerales archaeon
CGGCACCGGATGCCGCTCCGATTCTGCGCTGACTTAAGAATTTCCCAATGAAACGCTTAAAGCAAATCGACCGAGAACGGCATTCATCTTGGAGACCGTCTATGCGGAGACCTACAAAGTCTCGAAGACCTTCAACGCGACCCTCGACTTCGTCTACGCCTGGTGCACCGACTTTAGGGGGGACGACATGAAGATGATAGGCTCTAAGCTCGTGCGGCACATCCACGAGAAGACGAAGGAGCGCGTGATCTGGACCATCGACGGAAAGAAGGTCCCCACCGGCGCGAACGCGGTCAGAGTCGTATGGCTGAAGCCTCCCAACGCCTGGCGTTTGGAGACCTGCGGCGACAAGTACGAAGTCGGCACCTACAAGCTCACCGCCGTCGGCAAGGACAAGACCAGGCTTGACATGACCTTCACCCAGGTCGAACGCAACAAGGGCGACCTACGGGACAAGGAAGCCTTCGTGAATGAGACCCTTGACCAGTGGATCAGCTACGCCCGGTTCCTTGAGAAGGACTACGAGAAGTCACTTCGGGGCTGAGCGCGCCGGGGCGGGTCAGTACCCAGGAGCTTACACAAAGAACTTCGCGGTGCTGAACGCGAGGCTCACATTGGAAACAGTTTCAGTCTGGCTGATCGCACCGATTCTTGCGTTCGTAGCGGGCTATCTCCTGATCTTGGTCTAGCGGGGTTTTCTCGAGCGAAGCAAGAATACTGCGGCCACTGCCAATACGACCAGGGCCGCCACGCCAATCAGGACATATGTGCCGAGCCCCGAGTTCGGGCCGGTTCCGTAGGGCGCTGAAGTTACTACAGTCGTCGGTGAAGAGGTTGTGAGCGGGCCGGACGTGGAAGTCGAAATCACCAAAACAGAACTCTCAGAGGAGACCGACGCCGCCGCCGAGGTCGATTGCGCCGTACTGAAAGTGGTACTCTGGCTTCTGGTCGTGCTCGGTTGTGTCGTCGGCGCGGAAGTGGTAGTTGCCGCCGATGAGCTCAATGTCGTTGTGATCGTCTCGCTTGTCGACCGAGACGTAGTTGTTGGGGCCATGGTCGTGGAGGCCGTAGCCGACGATGTCGTGGTGGTGGATTGCGCTGCGTCGATGACGACGGTACCAGTCATGAAGGTGTGGAAAGCGCAATGGTAGCCAAAGCTGCCCGGGACCGTAAAGCTATGGGTGAAGGTGTCTCCCTGCGATAGCGGACTGCTACTGAACGAGCCGTCATTAGACGCCACGAGGTGCTCCGTGGAGTCGAGGTTGGTCCAGGTCACGGTGCTGTTGACACCGACTACCACAACAATGGTGCTTGGATGGAAGGCGAAATTCTGAATCGTTATCTTTGCCGTCCCCTGGGCGACCGCTACCGGCGCGCCGGCGCTGAACACAACCGTCGCCGCCGTCAGTAGTAGGAGGAGAAGCGCGAAAACTCCACCCTTTCTTGTATTAGCTTGGAGTGACATCCAATCGCCTCAGAGCGTTGTCCTCAGCAGTGCCGCGACGCCCGCGAGCTCGAACCCCGCCATCCCGAACATGAACGGATACGCCGCGTCACCGATGAATCCGCCAAACAGGGAGTATCCGACCGCGGTCCCGGCGCTGTGAAGCAGCAGAAGGAGCGAGAAGATCAGGAGTCCAAGAGGATACCTGGCCTTCGTCGAAAGCCAAGTCTTGCCGTAGGTATAGGCAAGGAAGGCGAAGAGAACCGATATCGCAGAATACAAGACAATTGCCGAGGCGAGTACTACGTCCACGAAACGACAGAACCCGCCATTCGTCCTTAAGCGTATTTCAGAATCTTGTCAGAATCCTTTCCGAATCCGGCGCATCGAGCTATTAAGACGCCCGACTGGACTTTCGGACGGAGTGGCAGAAGACCAGGAGCTCAAGAGAGTCCTCTGGTACGTGCTCGGAGGGGCGAGGGGAGGAGAGAATAGGGCCCGCATCATCCACGCGCTAGTCACGAGGCCCCTCAACCTGAATCAGATTGCCGAGAAGCTGGGCGTTGACTATAGGACAGCGACTCACCATGCGAAGGTGCTGAAGACTAATTCCCTAATCGTATCACAAGGTGAGAAGTATGGTGCCATGTACTTCCTGAGCCCTCGACTGGAGTCGCAACTGCAGACATTCAGCCAAATCACCAACGCCCTCCACTTCCGGCTCGAGCCTGAAGCTGGGTCCAAAGGGTCCGGTACTGCCTGAGGGTCTTCGTGGAACGCCGTTCCAACCTAATGTTTTCCGATCAGGCGCCCCGTCTGTTCGATTTGATTGAGATACACGGCTTTGTCCGCCTTGCTGAGCTTCAGCCCGTCGAGTTGGCGGCGGGCCTCGTCGAGGTATCTCTTAGCCCTAGGATAGTTTCTGGAGACCGCGTAAGCTCTGGCCATCGCTTCGTTGGCCGTGTGTACGATGTCGGCAAGCCTGTTCTCTTTACAAAGTGCGAGTGAGGACTCTGCAAACCGAAGCGAGAGCTCCGGCTGTCCCATGTCGGCATAGACCCTCGAGAGCAGCCAGTCTCCTACAGCCCGGTTCCTCGGCGTCCCGATCAGACCCCAGTGGTATCGAGAGGCATGGGCAAGATGCAGCATCTCCTGGTCATCCTCCTTCGTTCTCTTCTTCATGTCGAGGTATTCCCACGTCCCATTGAAGGACCGAGCCGCAATCTTCCGATGGAACTCCCGCTCCTCCTTGGGTATCCTCATGGTCCAAGGATTCACGCCTGACACCTGTTAAGCCTTCCAGGAGAATGGCAAAACCCATGGCACTCAGTTGCAGGGACGTCGAGTCTCGCCTGCAATCCCATCTCCACTCGTGAGAAACTCCGCCATCTCATAAATACAAGCGACAGGGGACTCGACCGAACAGAGAATGGCCCACGGCAAGGTCGGGGATCTGAAGGTCGTGGAAGCCGTCCGCCGAGACATCCCGCAGGTACGCACCTTCATCCTCGATGCATGGATGATCGCCGGGTCGTCCGCCTGGGGGTGGACCGGAGCGTCTGAGGAGAACGTTCAGGGGCTTGCTTCAAGCGAGCATCTGACACAGTTGATCTCCAATCCCAAGGTCAGAATCCTTCTGGCTCGGGAAGACGGGCGGATAGTGGGGCTCGCAGCCACCCGAGAGTCCGACGCCCATACGCTCGAGCTGGCAGGGATAATCGTCGACGAACGCCACACCGGCAAGGGTGTGGGGACGGCGCTCGCGAAGAAGGCGCTGGGGATTGCCGCCGATTCGAGGTACAAGGAAGTCCTCGTCAAGACGGAGACGTTCAACAAGAGGGCTCTGGCCTTCTACGGATCAATGGGCTTCGTCCAGACTGGGGTGACCACAGAGGACGTGGACGGCAAGAGCATCACCCTGTCGGTGCTGAAGAGAAAGCTGAGCTGACGACTACGCAGGCGGCAGGTCCACTGTCAGGGCAGGGTCTCCATAGTAGCTGATGCCGGGTTGGGGCACGAGGAGGACCACAACAGTCCAATTCGTACACGTCGGAGACCCTCCTCCTATGCACTCCGGAGCGGAGACGCCCTTAACGAAGAAGTCGGCAACTGCGCTCTGCACCGCGACGGTTCCCGGCGACGGGCCCACCTGTCCCTTGCCCAGGGTGAGGGTTATGTCGAAGGCCATCACCTCGCCCGTGAAGTAATCAGCGGAGCCAAAGATGGAATGGTTCATCCCCGTGTAGGTCGCCGTGTAGCACAGCGACTGCTGGTCGTTGCCGATGGCGTCGCAGCCCATGTCCGTGGGCCAGATAGAAGCGGAGCCGAAGGTCCTTACCTCTGACACCCACGAGCTCACCGGCGGTACATTCGCAGTTGCGTTCACCCCCGCGTACTGGTCCTGGTACAGAAGGTTCGAGGGAGTCTCGCTGGCAGGAATCTCGAACCCCTCCTCTCCCGCAATCCTCGCCCCCGGCGCAATGTCGGTCGAGTTCAGACCATGCTGAT
>DATFYS010000158.1:0-9907 GCA_035314885.1 Nitrososphaerales archaeon
CGGCCAATCGCTATGATGAACTAAAGTGGGTCATTGTGCTGCCCACGATACTAACGAGAGCCATCGTCGCACTGCCTGGGGTCAAGGTGGGCAGACGTATCGAACAACCCCCCACACTGCCCGAATTTGTTTGCCAAGAGAACTGTCCCGTGGCGGTGGTGCGCGAGTTCCTGGGCGGGCTTTTCGGGGCCGACGGGCACGCGCCAAATCTACATCGCTGGGGAAAGGATGAGGAGGATTCGACCCTCGAACCGCCAGCATTCTCTCAGAGCACAATCCCCGCGCATCTGGAGCGGTCCAAGGAAGCGATGCGCACGATTGTTCATCTCCTGACTCGATGCGGGGTCAAGACTGAGGGCGCACAGATATACGATTATCCAACGCGAAGGAGCACATCGTCGTATCCGGCAGCGCGGGGTGGGGCTCCTCGGATTGAGGTGCGCCTGAATCTACCAGACGGCCTTTCTTTTGTTGAGCGCGTTGGCTTCCGCTACTCTGTCGACAAAGCGATGCGTGCCAGTGCGGCGGCTGTCTACTGGCGACTTGTGGACGGTATTCAAAGACAGCGGCTTTGGGTTGCGGCCCGCATGCAAGAAGTGCATCTGGCCCAACCAAAGTTGCCATTCTCTCGCACGCGCCAGCTAGTAGTGATGTCCATGCTAGGACACAAGTCAGAGACTTCCCTCCCTGCCGTGGTGTCGCCACATTATGCTTCCCTCGAAGGTTATGACCGATTCTCGCGCCTTCCGGGGCCTACAGATCGCAAGTTCAGCCCGCTTCATCGCCAGGCCTACGACTTCCCGTCGCCCGTTGCGCTGTTCAGGGAGCTCGGAGTGAGAAATTGGTTCGCTCCACTTCGGACCCGCGCAGGAACATCGAAGTCCAAGCAGTATTGCACAGAAAAGGAAGCCATCACCCTTCCAACCTTCTCACTCCTGGTCGTCGATCGACGCCAGGCCGGGCGGAGACGTGTTTATGACCTGACAGTGAGAGATTTGCATGCATTCATAGCGGGCACTGTCGCCGTCCACAATTGCATAGGCAACAGCGGTCCGCTTGCTCCAGACATCGAGCAGGCCATCAAAGAACGCGACATCTACGCTGTGGCCGTCCTCTCGGGGAACAGGAACTTCGATGGGAGGATACACCCACTTGTGAAAGGTTCCTTCCTCATGTCCCCGATGCTCGTTGTTGCCTACGCTCTTGCAGGGAGGATTGACTTCGACTTCTCCGCGTCCCCTCTTGGCCAGGGAACGGGCGGCAGGCCGGTGTTCCTCAAGGACCTGTGGCCCAGCCTCAGGGAAATACAAAGAACGGTCCAGAATTCGCTGAGCCCAGACCTCTATGCCAGGCGATACGCTGACGCCATGAAGGGGGACGACAGATGGGAGAAGCTTGCTGCGACAAGGGCGGAGGTCTACCACTGGGACGACAACTCCTCCTACATCAGAAGCCCTCCATGGTTCGAATCTTCATTGGCACAGTCGTCCAAGCGGGACATTTCTGGTGCCCGGGTCCTGGCGGTCTTCGAAGACAAGGTGACCACAGACCACATCTCTCCCGCGGGGACCATCCCCGTCGACAGCCCCGCCGGGATCTATCTCAGATCGAACGGGGTCGACCTCGCCCACTTCTCCACCTACGGGGCCCGAAGGGGCAACCATGAGGTGATGGTCCGGGGTGGTTTCAGCAACATCCGACTGAGAAACCTGCTTGCCGGGGGCAAGGAAGGGGGGTATACCCTTCACCTGCCTGACCGCAAGGCTATGACCATCTACGACGCGTCAAAGCGATACGCCGATGAGGGGGTCCCGCTGATCGTCCTGGCCGGGAAGCAGTATGGGACCGGGAGCTCCCGGGACTGGGCCGCGAAGGCCCCGAAGCTTCTTGGCGTGAGGGCTGTGCTCGCAGAGAGTTTCGAGAGGATACACAGGAGCAACCTCGTCGCCATGGGAGTAATCCCCCTCGAGTTCGCCGAGAGCGACGGGGTCAGGTCCCTGGGGCTGACCGGAGAGGAGGAGTACGAGGTAAGGGGACTGGCGGAGCTATCTGCGCCGGGACAGTGGGTGGAGGTCACGGCCCGTAGCGCGTCTGGAGAGAAGAAGTTCAGGGCAAAGGCGAGGGTCGACAACGCTACGGAGCTGGCCTACCTGGAACATGGGGGAGTCCTCCCCTATGTCTTCGCGAGCCTGCACAGTTCTGTGCAGTAGGGAAATCGTTTTAACGCGGATTCGGTCGGTGCAGCCGAATGGCCCCGTCAGTGGTCTACGTCGACGGCAAGTTCGTCGACAAGCACAAGGCCGTGGTTTCTGTCTTCGACCATGGGCTCCTCTACGGTGACGGCGTCTTCGAAGGGATCCGCGCCTACGGAGGCAGTGTGTTCAGGCTCGGCGACCACATGAAGCGCCTGTATGATTCGGCGAAGGTGATCCGCCTCACCATCCCCATGAGCAGGCACGAGTTCACTGAAGCCGTCCTCGAAACCCTGAGGAAGAACCGTCTGAAGGACGCCTACATCAGGGTCGTAGTCACCAGGGGTGCAGGGGACCTTGGCGTCGACCCGTCGCTTTGCAAGAACCCAACGGTGTTCATCATAGCCGAGCCGATGGCTACAGGGCTCGGCCCCAAGGAACCGCGCTCGGTCAAGTTGATTGTCGCCTCCATTAGAAGGGACGCCGTGGACTCCACCTCCCACGAGATCAAGTCGCTCAACTACCTCAACAGCATCATGGCCAAGATGGAGGCCAAGAGCGCTGGTGCCGACGACGCCATCCTCCTCGACCACAGGGGTTTCGTGTCGGAGGCTAGCGTCACAAACGTGTTCCTCGTGAAGAAGGGGAAGGTCTTCACTCCGTCTTCGGCCGCCGGCATACTCCACGGGATTACAAGAGATAGGGTGGTGAGTCTCTGCTCCGACCTCGGGATCGAGGTCCAGGAGCGCGACGTGACCCCCTTCGAGCTCCTCACGGCCGACGAAGCCTTCCTGGTAGGGACGAAGGCCGAGATCCTGGCCGTCGAGTCGGTCGGGGGGACGAGGATAGGGGTGGCCAGCCCGGGCCCTCTCACGAAGAAGGTCTACGCAGAGTTCTGCAAGTTAGTCCTCCGGCATGAAGAAGGTACCCCCATATACGAAGCGGAATCCGTCAGCGTCTGAGGGCCTTAGCAAAATCTAAATACGCCATGAGAGGGCCTTTTCATCGGGCCCTGCACTGTGTATTTGTCACGTAACCTAGTTAGTGGTGTATATGGGGGTAGATCTCCTTAGCTCCGGCGAAGAAGATCGTCAGACGTAAGAAAGTAGAGGAAGAGGTCCCTCCTTTCAAGGTTAGCACCCATTTTCTGATTCCCAAACATGAGCTTCTGACCAAGGAAGAGTCGAGCCAGATCATGGCCCGGTCCAACGCTTCTCCGTCCCAGTTCCCCTACCTCCTCAACACCGACCCCCTGGCGAAGGAGGTCGGGGCCAAGCCTGGAGATTTCGTCAGGATAACACGCAGGAGCGAGACGGCGGGCTCCAGCACCTACTACCGGTACGTGGTGGAGGGCTAGTCATGAGCAAACAGATGGCCACAGCGAACTCATGGATAGTCCTCAGCGACCTTCTGGAGAGGGAAGGGGTCGCTAGGCAGCACCTCAACAGCTACAACGAATTCGTGTCCAGGGGGCTGCAGAACATCGTGGACGAGATTTCTGAAGTCGAGGTGGAGACCGTCTCCACGCCTTACAAGATTAAGTTCGGGAGGGTCACCCTAGGCACCCCCAGGGTTGTCGAGATCGACGGGTCCGTGAGCAGCGTCCTCCCCATGGAGGCACGCCTCAGGAACCTCACATACTCGGCACCAATCCTGCTCGAGATGACCATCGAGGAAGAAGGGCTCCCGCGGGACACCTCTCGCCAGCACATCGGTGACCTGCCAGTGATGGTCAAGTCAGAGCTCTGCCAGCTGTCGAACCGCTCCAGGGAGCAGCTGATAGAGTCAGGAGAGGACCCCAACGATCCCGGTGGCTACTTCATCATCCACGGAGCAGAAAGGGTGATAGTCGGTCTCGAAGACCTCTCCCCGAACAAGATCCTCGTCGATTCGGAGAAGCTTTCCGGTGCCACCACCTACAAGTCCAGAGTCTACTCGTCGGTCGTAGGGTACAGGTCCAAGCTCGAGCTCACTCTCAAGCAGGATGGGGCCATCAACGTCAAGGTCCCTAGTTGCCCCGTCGACCTCCCGTTCGTCATCGTGATGCGGGCCCTGGGGATAGCGTCGGACAAGGAGATTGCCGACGCCGTTTCTCCCAAGGCCGAGATTCAGGACCTCTTGGAGGTCTCCTTCGACAAGGCAAGCGAAGCTCCCACGGCGAAGGACGCTTTGGTCTTCATCGGCAACAGGGTGGCTCACGGAATGCTCGAAGAATTCAGGGTCAAGCGGGCCCAATCGATGCTTGACTGGGGGCTCCTCCCACACCTGGGCAAGACCGACGACAGGCGTTTTGACAAGGCCATGTTCATGGGCGAAGCTGTCTGCAAGCTCCTCGAGCTTAGGCTCGGGTGGATAGGCGCCGACGACAAGGACCACTACGGAAACAAGGTAATCAAATTCGCGGGGCAGATGCTCGCCGACCTCTTCAGGACTGCCTTCAGGAATCTGGTGAGGGACATGAAGTATCAGCTCGAGAGGACCGGCCAGAAGAGAGGAGGGAACGTCGTCGGTGCGGCCATAAGGACAGGGATCATAACGGACAAGCTCAACAATGCCATTGCCACCGGGAATTGGGGCCGCGGCAAGGTAGGTGTGACCCAGCTTCTCGACAGGACCAATTACTTGAGCACCCTCAGCCACCTCAGGAGAGTCCAGTCCCCCCTGAGCAGGAGCCAGCCCAATTTCGAGGCCAGGGACCTTCATGCGACACACTTCGGAAGGATCTGTCCCTCAGAGACCCCTGAGGGGGTAAACTGTGGTCTCGTCAAGAATCTGGCCCTCTCTGCGATAATCTCTGTCAGCGTCCCGCCCCAGGAAGTCGAGGAGAAGCTCTGGGAGCTCGGCGCCAAGCAGATTCGTGACGCCGACCCGAAGATGCAGGTGGACGGTTGCAGGATCTTCATGGACGGAAGGTTCCTCGGATACGTCGACGACGGGGAGCGACTGGCGAAGGCCTTCAGGAAGCTCAGGAGGGAAGGCCAGATCAACCCCGGCGCGAGCGTTCTTTACGTCGGCCCCGTCAATGATAAGGCCTATCCTCGGCTCTACATCAGCCTGAGTTCAGGCCGGGTCCTCAGGCCGCTCATTCTCGTTGAGAGCGGGCGCCCCGCGCTCACCGTGGAGCACAACGACAAGGTAGCATCGGGCCAGCTGTCGTGGCGCGACCTGGTGGAGCAGGGAATCATCGAACTCATCGACGCCAACGAGGAGGAGAACTGCCTCGTGGCAATGAACACCGAGGACCTGGGGACCAAGAACACCCACATGGAGCTCTTCCCGGCATCGATGTTTGGAATTGCCGCTTCGATCATCCCGTACCCCGAGCACAACCAGTCTCCCAGAAACACCTACGAGTCCGCCATGGCAAAGCAGAGCCTCGGCTTCAGCTCACCGACGTACCCCATCTCCCCCCACGTCAGGCAGCACCTTCTGGTCAGCCCCCAGGCGCCTGTTGTCAGGACTAGGACCCTGGACCTCCTGAAGATCGACGAGCGCCCTCTGGGCCAGAACTGCGTCGTCGCGGTTCTTTCCTTCGAGGGGTACAACATCGAGGATGCCATCATCATGAACAAGTCGAGCGTCGAGCGCGGCCTGGCCCGGTCATTCTTCTATCGCCTGTACGAAGGGGAAGCCAAGCAGTACCTTGGAGGGATGAGAGACACCTTCGAGGTCCCATCGGCCGAGTCAAACATCAGAGGTTACCGAGGCGAGAAATTCTACAGACTCCTTGAGGGAGACGGGATCGTCGCACACGAGTCCCCGGTCACCGGCGGGGACGTTGTGATCGGGAGGACGAGCCCTCCGAGGTTCATGGAGGAGTACAAGGAGTTTGAGATCAAGGGTCCCTACAGGAGAGACACCTCGGTGGCCGTCCGACCCTCTGAGACCGGGGTCGTCGATTCGATCTTCATGACCGAGAATGTGGAGGGAGGGAAGATGTTCAAGGTGAGGGTCAGGGACATGAGAGTACCAGAAATCGGGGACAAGTTCGCTTCCAGGCATGGGCAGAAGGGGGTCATCGGGCTTGTTGTTCCCCAGGAAGACATGCCGTATACCGAGGAAGGAATCGTTCCGGATGTGATCATCAACCCCCACGCATTCCCATCCAGAATGACCGTCGGACAGTTCATCGAGTCAATCGCCGGGAAGGCCGGCGCCCTCCGCGGATCGCCAGTCGACGGTTCAGCATTCGCGGGCGAGAGCATCGAAGAGCTCGAGAAGGTCCTGAGGGGGAGAGGATTCGAAGCGACAGGGAGAGAGGTGATGTACGACGGGAAGACAGGCAAGAAGTTCGCAACCGACGTCTTCGTAGGGGTCGTCTACTACCAGAAACTTCACCACATGGTGGCGGACAAGATCCACGCCAGGGCAAGGGGCCAGGTACAGATGCTCACGAAGCAGCCCACCGAAGGGAGAGCCCGCGGTGGTGGACTGAGGTTCGGTGAGATGGAGAGGGACTGCCTGATTGCCTACGGCGCGTCAATGGTGCTGAAGGACAGGCTTCTTGATGAAGCTGACAAGACTGAGATCTACGTCTGCGAGAAGTGCGGCCTGATAGCCTACTACGACGCCAAGCAGAGGAAGTACACCTGCAAGATCGACGGAGACCAGGCGAAGATATCCACCGTCGTCGTTGCCTACGCGTTCAAGCTCCTACTCCAGGAGATGATGAGCCTGAACATCGCCCCGCGGCTGCAATTGAAGGACAAGGTGTAGATCATGTCGATGGAACAGGCGCTCAAGACAATCGGGGGGATCGACTTCGCCGTCTTCTCCCCCAGCGAGGTAAGGAAGTACTCGGTGGCGGAGGTCACACAGCCAGAGACCTACGACGAGGACGGGATGCCCGTCCAGGGGGGCCTCATGGACAGCCGTCTCGGGACACTGGAGCCGGGGCAAAAGTGCGGAACCTGTGGGAGCACAGCCGGGAGGTGCCCCGGACACTTCGGCCACATCGAGCTCGCCGAGCCTGTCCTGCACATCGCTTTCGTGGACGAGATCAACAAGCTCATTCAGACGACGTGCCGCACCTGCGGGAGGATACTGCTCACACAGGCGGAGCTGGACGCGTACAGGGCCCGGCTTACCAGCCAGACCGACTTCACCCCCAGCCTCGTCGAACAGGTGGCGAAGGAGATTACGACCAAGGCGAAGAAGGTGAAGCTCTGCCCCCACTGCGGCAAGCAGCAGTACCAGATCGAGTTCACTAAGCCTACGATATTCCACGAGATCACAGAAGAGGGAGGCGCCACAAGGCTGCTCCCCGTCGCCATACGCGAGAGGCTCGAAAGGATCAACAACGAAGACCTTTCCGTGTTGGGATTCAATCCCAGGGCGGCCAGGCCCGAATGGTTCGTCCTGCAGGTCCTTGCCGTTCCTCCACTTACGGTCCGACCCTCCATCACTCTGGAGTCAGGAATCCGATCTGAGGACGACCTAACCCACAAGATCGTCGACATCCTGAGGGTCAACCAGCGGGTAAGGGAAAGCAAGGAATCGGGTACACCCCACCTCATCGTGCAGGACCTTGTGGACCTGCTCCACTATCATGTTACCACCTACTTCGACAACGAAGTCTCGGGAATCCCCCAGGCACATCACCGATCGGGAAGACCCCTCAAGACGCTTAGCCAGCGCCTGAAAGGGAAGGAGGGGAGGTTCAGGGGTTCGCTCTCCGGGAAGAGGGTAGACTTCTCCAGCAGGACCGTCATCTCCCCAGACCCGAACCTCGACATAGGCGAGGTGGGGGTCCCGGTCGAGGTGGCGAAGAAGCTGACCATCCCAGAGAAGGTTTCTGTCTGGAACATTGAGGCATTGAAAGCCCTCGTGGTGAAGGGTCCGTTCGAGCATCCCGGAGCCAACTACGTGATCCGCCCTGACGGTGTCAAGATACGGCTCGACTTCGCCAGCGACAGGAAGGCCCTGGCCGACTCACTCGCCGCTGGCTACATAGTAGAGAGGCACCTCACTGACGGGGACGTTGTCCTGTTCAACAGGCAGCCGTCACTGCACAGGATGTCCGTGATGGCCCACTTCGTGAGGGTCCTCCCCTTCAGGACCTTCAGGCTGCACCCGTCTGTGTGTCCGCCGTACAACGCGGACTTCGACGGCGACGAGATGAACCTTCACGTCCCCCAGAGCGAGGAGTCCCGCTCGGAAGCGCTCATGCTGATGAAGGTCGAGGACCAGATCATCTCTCCGAGGTACGGGGGCCCCATCATCGGAGGGATCCGCGACTTCATCACGGGGGCATTCATGCTAACCAGAGACGAGACCTTCCTCACCCCCGGCGAGTTCTCCAACCTCGCCCTAGTGGGGGATTACGACGGGGATCTCCCCGAACCTGAGGTAAAGGGAGTGCACCCGATGTATTCGGGCAAGCAGCTCTTCTCGCTTTTTGTCCCCGAGGGGATGAACTACGTGCTGACCTCCAAGTGGGCGAAGTCTCAGCGTTCCGGGGCGACCAACGACGTAGTGATCAGGGACGGCCAGCTTGTCTCAGGGGTTGTGGACAAGGCGGTCATCGGCGCAGAGGAGCCGGATTCACTCCTCCACAGGATCGCCAAAGACTACGGCAACGAGGAGGCCCGGAACTTCCTGAACTCGATTCTGAAGGTCTTGAAGACCTTCCTCACCAGGAGAGGCTTCACCTACGGGTTCAACGAACTCGAGCTCCCCGACGAGGCGAAGAAGAGTATCACGGATACCCTGGACGAGGCATACACCAACGTCTACGACCTCATAAAGAAGTACAAGGCAGGGACGCTGCAGCTCACGAGGGGGCTGTCCCCCGAAGATTCTCTGGAGGCTTACATCGTCAACGAGCTCGCCCGGGCGAGAGACAGGGCTGGCAGAATCGCAGACCGCTCGTTCCCCCCTGAGAACTCTGGGATGATTATGGCCAGGACAGGGGCCAGAGGTTCAAGCCTAAACGTCGGACAGATGACAGCCGCCCTGGGACAGCAGTCAGTCAGAGGCAAGAGGATCGATCACGGCATGAAGGGACGCGCCCTGAGCCACTTCCCATGGAACGACACCTCCCCGGAGGCGAAGGGGTTCGTGCGAAGCAACTATCGTGATGGCCTGTCCCCCACCGAGTTCTTCTTCCACGCCATGGGAGGAAGGGAAGGTCTCGTCGACACCGCCGTCAGGACCCAGCAGAGCGGGTACATGCAGAGAAGGTTGGTAAACGCCCTCGAGCACCTGAAGGTGGAGTACGACCTCACCGTCAGGGATCCCCACGGGCACATCATCCAGTTCCTCTACGGCGAGGACGGGGTGGACCCGGCGAAGAGCGACCACGGCCGCCCGATCAACCTCGACAGGCTGATCGAAACTGAGGAGCTTTCACACAAGTCGAAGGCGAAACTCGAGGAGGGGGTGACCGAGAAGGCGATGAAGAAGTACCAGCCGTTACTCAATGACCGCCTCGTCAAGGAGCTCAGCGAAAAGCTTGGCGAATCCCACCTGACCGAAGAAGGAATCAAGGAGGCCATGGAGAAGGTGGCTGAAGCGCTCGACTACTCGAGGGTCGAACCGGGAGAGGCATCAGGAATCGTCGCGGCCCAGTCGATAGGAGAGCCAGGGACCCAGATGACCCTCAGAACATTCCACTTCGCAGGTGTCCGCGAGCGTGACGTTACCCTTGGACTACCAAGACTGATGGAGTTGGTGGACGCCCGCAAGATCCCGGCCACTCCGTCCATGGACATATA
>DATFYS010000159.1:0-3604 GCA_035314885.1 Nitrososphaerales archaeon
CGTGGTCCTTGTCGAAGGGGGAGAGTTCGATGATCCTATGGACCTTGAACCCTGCCGCCACAAGCTTCGTACTTTCCTCTGCAAACACCTTGGAGGGCTCCTTCAGGACGTCGATGCTCCTTGCTTTTACCACCAGAAGGAGGGTTCCTCCTTTCTTGATTGTCCTCCTGCAGTTGGCGATCGCGATTTCGGTCTGGTCTGGCTGCGCGATGTCGCAGTATACCACGTCGAATTGAGCGACAGAGTACTTCGACGGATCTCTGGCGTCTGCCACGTAAGGGATGACATTGGTGCGTTCCCTGGCAACTTTCTCGATGAACTCCCTCGCGACCCGTGGAGCGAATTCCACTCCCACGAGGAGCCCCCTCTCACCCACGACGTCGGAAACATGAGAAGGAGTGGTTCCGGTCGAAGTCCCAAGGTACAGCACCTTTGCACCGACCCCGATAATGTCCGAGGGGAGTCCCTTCAGTATGGCTGCCGCGAGTTTGCTCCTGAATGGGTCCCAGACCCGATATTCGGCCCCTTCGCGCGAAACTAGCTCTTCATTGTAGACGCGCTTGCCGGGCGCGAGATTGCGGGTTAGCAGTATGGTCCTGCCGTGCTTCTCTTCCACTAGGAGACGGTTCATCTTCCGCGGGGTTTGCGCCGGCCCTCAGGGCCTTTCCACCGTTGCGGGCGCTGTTCTGGTGGACCCCTCCTCGTCGGGGGCTCCTTGTACCTCTCCTTGATGCTCTCAAGGCGCTTCTCCAGACTCGGCATTATCGTCGCATCCTCCTCTCCCCTGTAATAGTCAACTCGGGCGGCAATAGCTATCTTGTTGGCCAGGGTCCTCGCTATCTTGCCCCTCTGCCATTTCGGCGCGGTGTGGACTGCCTGGTGCTGGAAGAGGATTCCGTGTTTGGGCGGCTTGGCGCCCGTCCTTAGAGACCTGAAAAGAGCCTTCTCCGCCCCGAGGATCTGGATTGTGCTGGCCGGCATGCTCGCCAACCGGTTCAGGCCTCCTGCCTTGGCCATTAGCCGAGCCCCGATGGTGGCACCGGCCACAGCAGTGACGTTGGGTGCGACTTTCTTCATCTGAGCTTCAACGTAGCCGCTGAGGCTGTCCCGCTGTGATCCTAGCGACAAAGCAAGGGCTGCCAGGGCTCTGACCCGCCCGACGTCTCCCTCCGAAATGGTGCCTCCCTTTGACCTATCGCGGGCGGTGATAATCGCCTGCACTTTCTTTTCGGTGAACCCTCTCCCCTTGAGGTTCTCTTCCGAGAAATCCTCTCTGAGCCCCACTTCGCTGATCAGCTTGCAAAGGGCAAGGTTGTCCTGAAGCAAGGGACCGAGCTCCGGGAAGTGGAGCCCGTACCACTCGGCCGCCCGGGTCGAGGTGATGTTGAGAAACTTGTCGGTGTCGTCCAGGGCCTGGATCGCTTGGACGAGATGAAGGTCAGGTTGCGACGAAGCTTCCCTGATGGCCTGCTCCGCCTCCGCGATGCTCTTCTTCCTGAGTTCTTCCAGGTCCTCACGAGATGGTTCTTCAGCCAAACAGAGTTCGGTTCGACCGTCGAACCTATCAATTAAAGGGTTTCAGAAGGAGAGACGCTTCGCGCGTTGACAAGGACGCTCATCATAACCAAGTCTATATACGGAACTGAAACGAGGACCTTCTGGAGGTAGCGACCAACGCCAACGCACGGATCCCTTACGAAGGCCGGAAAGGTCCGCGGCCAGACCCCCAAGCTGGAGGGCAAGCCCAAGCGGAGCAAGATTCCGAAAGTCAGGAACAGGCGGACCTACGAAAAGCGGTTCACCCTTAAGCGGAAGCCAGGACAGAACTGGATGCGAAGGTGATTCCAGTTCGGCGGCCGGGACGATAGCGCCTCAGCCTACGTAGCTAGGCGTCTGGAGGAGGGAGGGGCTCGGTCTCGTTCGGAACTCGAGCGGCTCAAGAAGAAAGCTGCCCTGCTTTTCTCCCTTGACAGGTTCCCAGGGAACTCTGAGATACTCTCGCTCATTCCAGAGGGCTCGCGTAGTAAATTCGTACAGCTCTTGGTCGTGCATCCGCGCAGGAGTGCGTCAGGAATCGTTGTTGTCACGGCTTTCTCCAAGCCTTTCTCATGCCCCCACGGCACCTGCGTCTTCTGCCCTGGCGGGCCCTCGGTTGGGACCCCGCAATCGTACCTCCCAGACAGCCCTGGGATGAGGTCAGCTCTGTCCCTCGGGTTCGACCCCTGCCTTCAGGTGAGGAGGTCACTGGCGAAGTACGCCGGGAACGGCCACGAGGTGGGGAAGGTCGAGGCCATAATCGAAGGGGGGACCTTCCTCGCTACTCCTCTGGAGTACCAGGAGGGATTCGTGAAGGGGGTCTTCGACGGCCTGAATCACGCGGTCTCCCCGACCTTGGAGGAAGCCCAACAACTGAACGAGTCTGGCCGGAGCCGATGTGTGGGCCTCAGCGTAGAATCCAAGCCTGACTGGTGCTCGCCAAGGGACATCGACCTCCTGCTGCACTACGGGGTCACCAGGCTCGAGATCGGGGTCCAGAGTCTTCACGATCCAATCCTCCGCAGGAGCAACAGGGGGCATACGGTTGCAGATACTCTTGAGGCCTTCAGGGTGGCCAGAGACGCCGGCCTGAAAATCACAGCCCACATGATGCCCGGGCTCCCCGGGGCGGACCCCAAAACGGACCTGGCGGACCTGAAGAGGATCTTCGAAGACGAGGAACTGCGGCCTGACATGACCAAAATCTACCCCACCCTGGTGGTCCCCGGGACATCTCTCGCCAGGCAGCAGGAAGCCGGCTTATACGAGCCATACGGTCTCGAGACAGTCGTAGAACTCCTGAGCGAAATGAAGAGGGATGTCCCTCCGTGGCATCGTATCATGAGGATTCAGCGCGAGATTCCCAGCCACGAGATCTCGGGGGGAGTTCGGAACGGGAACCTCAGGCAACTTGTCCTCCAGCGGGTCGCAGAGAAGGGATTCCGATGCCGGTGCATAAGGTGCAGAGAGGTTGCACTGAACGACCCAGATGCCCTCGATGGGGAAGAACGGCTCCGGTATCAGGAGCTCAGGTACTCCGCTTCCTCGGGATTGGAAGTCTTCGGGTCCTACGGGTACGAGAGCAGCGGCCTGATAGCCGGGTTCTTCAGGATGAGGTTGCCTTCTGAAAGTGCTCACCGAAGCGAGATGGCATCTGCCGCCGTCGTCAGGGAGCTGAGGGTCTATGGCCCCGCCGTCGGAGTGGGGCGCCGGAACCTCAAGGCTTGGCAGCACCGGGGCCTCGGGGCAGTTCTGATGCACAGGGCAGAAGGGATTGCAAGAGTAGACCTAGGGGTGGACGACCTGCTCGTCATAAGCGCCGTGGGAACCAGAAACTACTACCGACGCCTGGGTTACGAGAAGATGGGTCCATACATGGCCAAGCCGCTCAAGCGAGCGAGCTGAAGCAGTCTTCCCCCGATGGTCTAGTGCTGGAAAAACCGGGCCTCCTTGCGGTTAATGGTTTAAGACCGCATTGTGCTCGTAGCCTTCGTATGGGTGACCCAGCCGGCTATTCTGGCCCGGCCCTCAGGTTCCTAAGGAAAGCCAATGCAAGTGTTGGCGACCT
>DATFYS010000160.1:0-7593 GCA_035314885.1 Nitrososphaerales archaeon
ACAGGTTGCCTACGAGTGTGGCCCTGCTTCTGATCATGGGATCTGCGATCCTCGCGATGGCTTCACGGAGGACACCATACCCTCCCGCGAGAACGCCGCTCTCCAGAAGACCTGCCAGTGTGACCGCAGCTCCCACGCTCAGGCCCTTTCCTCGCACCTGGCTCACCTGCTTGAGCTCCACGAGATCCTTGATGTCGATCACATGAGTGGGGGACATCAGTCTCTCCTTCATGAAAGCGATCAGCCCCACCCCTCCTCCCATAACCTTCGCTTCGTCGCCATATTCTTTCAGGAGACCCAGGGCTTCCTCGAGAGACTTTGGTCTGTGGTAGGTGAAATCAGGAAGAGTAACGTAGGGGGAGCCGAAGCTCATCGCCTCGCCTCCACCTTTGTCTCTAGCTTTCCGTAGCTCTCCATGGCCTTGGCCAGAAGGTCGGGCCTCTGTGCCGAAATGGAGGCCCAGACCTCCTCAGGATTCATGGGCAGATTGTTCAGCTTCACCCCGATGGTTCTGAAGACGGCGTTGGAGATTGCCGACGCCACCGAGATCATGCTCATCTCCCCGATTCCTCTCGCTCCCATAGGCCCGTCGAACTGTGGTGTCTCTACGAACCTCGTTACGAACTCCTTGGGGACGTCCTTCATTCTGGCTACGTAGTAGCTGGTGAAGTTGGGGTTGGTCACCCACCCCTGCTCGTCGAACTTTATCTTTTCAAACAACGCGATGCTCATCCCCATGATGAAGCCACCATCCATTTGCATCTTCAGCAGCAGTGGGTTGATGGCCTTCCCCACGTCGAAGACCTGAACGGCCTTCGAGACTTCGATAATCCCTGTGACCAGGTCAAGTTCGATGTCCACCGCTGTCCCCCCGAACGTATGGAAGATGGTGGGAACCCCCTGACCGGTCTGGGGGTCAAGGTAGGTGTTCAGGCTTGATGTGTAGCTCCCCCTTCCTATGACCGGGCCCCCAACCGTGTTGCCGTTCGGATAGACATAGCCGAACACAAGGTCCTTGAGCGGCATCGTCAGCCAGGGGCGACCCTTCGCCTTCACGGTCCCCTCCGCGATTTCCAGCTCAGACTTCGGAAGCCTCATCACCTGAGAGGCAAGGTCAAGGATCTGGGTCTTCGCGTCCTCACAGGCGCGCAGCGCTGCCACCCCGTCTGTGAACAGCCCTCTGCTCCCCACTGTCTGCCAGGTATAGGCTGACTTGCCCGTATCCCTTATCGGGTCCACCCGCACTCTTTCCACCGGTACTCCGAACTGGTCGGCGACCATCTGACTGATGGAGGTCGTGGTTCCCTGACCGAAGTTGCCTGTCCCGAGTAGCAGATCTATGGTCGTGTCCTCGTTGAATTTCACGATCGCTGAGGACGAGGCGTTTGGGGGTTGAGACGGTCCCTTGACGCAAAGCGCGAACCCTCTTGCTCTAACCTTCCAAGGTTCCGAGGCGTGCTCTAGCTTACCATCCCAATCGATCGCCTCCAGGACCGCCTGGAGGACCTTCCTCGGGTCCCCCACGTCCTCTCGCACCATCTCCCCGGTCGCGGTGTGGGATTCCCCCGGTCTCAATAGGTTCACCCTTCTGATCTTAGCCGAGTCCATGCCCAGCTTCTTGGCCGCCCTTTCGAACACCTGCTCCAGCACCCAATTGCTCTCGGAGTAGCCGAACCCCCGCATGGCCGTGGTCGGTATCTTGTTGGTATAGACGGCGAGAGACTCGCAGTAAACGTTTGGTATCTCGTAGACTCCCTCCGCTGAGTATCCCATGGCCCTAGAGACATTGACGGTGTAATCCGCGTAGGCACCGGCGTCGAGGACGAACCTCACCTTGTATGCCATGCACCTCCCATCCTTCTTGAATCCCGCCTTGACGTTCGCCACCACTCCCTCCCGTGAAGCCGAAGACGCGAAGTTCTCCTTGCGGGACAGCACTAGTTTGACCGGCCTGTATCCCGCTGCTCTGGAGGCGAGTGCTACCAGCGCCTCCCATCCGAGCCCTGCCTTCCCTCCGAACCCGCCTCCGACGAAGGGGACCCTGACCGTTACCCTGTTGTAGGGGACCTGCAGACACTCCGACACTATCTGCCTGACCACGAAGGGAGACTGGCAGCTCGTCCAGATTTCGTAGGTACCGTCCCTGAAAGCCTGTGCAACCACATTCTGCGTCTCCAGGTAGCCATGGCTGACATGCGAAATCCTGAACTCGTCCTCGATGATTTCCTCCGACTGCTCGAAGCCCTTCTCAACATCCCCGTGCACTAGCCTGAATCTGTTGGCGATGTTCGTCCCCGGAACAGGGTAGAACACAGACGCATGCTTGTACTCGGCCATCGCTTCGTGGAGGATTGGCGCGTCCTGACCTATCGACTTGATGGGATCGAAGACGGCGGGAAGTGTTTCGTATTCGATGTCGACCAGCTCGGAGGCCCGTTCGGCGGCTTCGACGCTCTCCGCTACTACCAGCGCCACCGGGTGCCCCGCCCATCTCACCTTTTCGATGGCGAGGAGATCCCTGTCCCCGGCGTACATGCCCACCCTGAAGGGCATGTCCTTCCCGGAGAGAATGACAACAACCCCCGGTACCTCTTTCGCTCTGTCAAAGCCGATACTGAGGATCTTGGCATGCGGCATGGTGCTCGTCACAAGCTTTGCGTGGAGTGTCCCTGGGAGGTCCCAGTCGTAGGTGTAGAGGGCCGTCCCTGTGACTTTCCTTACGGTATCTTCCGGAGGAATCGGCCTGCCTACCGAGCTACCGTTTGTCAAGAACAACCAGAACGCTTCAAAAATATAAAAGCCTTGTTCTGTCTCACGTTCAGGATTCCTACCGCCCTTTCAAGAGCCCCGCATTCGACCTCAAAGGAACGGACCTGGACGGAGACGCCATTCTTAGGGCATTCCCTCTGCGGCCGAGCCAGGTTGACATGCAGGCTGCCCAACGAAATGAAACGGACTCGAGCCGCTACAGGCTCGCCATCATCTGGATAGGCGTCGGCCAACGCACCGCCACAGCCTTCGAGCTCATGGGAGAAGGGTTGTTCCTCGGTCGCGGTTCCCTTACCCTGGCTAGTGGGAGCAACGGTTATCAGCCAGAGCCCGGGGTTGCAGGTTTCATCGGCAATGCAGGCAGAGACTGGGACGCCGGAGAGTTACCAGATGTTCATTGATGGGGGCTGGGCCCCCTCACATTCAGGAAGGAACTACCCCGTCTTCAATCCCTATTCGGGGCGGGTCCTGGCGCATGTCCCGAAGGGCGATACGGAAGACGTCCGGGCTGCCGTTGACGCTGCGAAGGAGGCGTTCGAGGACCCTGCCTGGCGAGACATGGATCCAAGCAAGAGGGGGAGGCTCCTCTACAAGGTCGCACAGGCCCTCAGGGAGAGGCTCGCAGACTTCGCGAGGCTGGAGACCCTGAACAACGGGAAACCGCTGGGTCAGGCGAAGGGAGACGTGGCCATGGCTGCGAGGCACTTCGAGTACTTCGCCGGACTTGCGGACAAGATTCAGGGGAGCACGATTCCGGTCCCCGGAAACAGGCTCGACTACACGGTGAAGGAGCCGCTGGGAGTTACGGCTCACGTGGTTCCGTGGAACTACCCGATCGTCATGGCTGCCAGGAGCATGGCGCCCGCGTTGGCGGCCGGGAATACTGTGGTTGCAAAGCCTGCGTCCTTCACCCCTCTTACACTCTTGAAGTTCGCTGAACTGTGCAAGGAGGTCGGCATGCCCGACGGGGTTGTGAACGTCATCACTGGAGGAGGCGAAGAGGTAGGAGGGGCCCTCCCAGCCCATCCAGACGTAAGGCTCACGGCATTGACTGGTTCAGTTGAGACCGGGGTGAAGGTGATGGAACTCGCGGCTGGCAACCTTTCGAAGGTGGTCCTTGAGCTTGGCGGGAAGAATCCCCACATCGTCTTCGCCGACGCGGACCTGGGAAAAGCCGCAAAAGGGGTGCTAAACGGGATATTCACCAACGCAGGGCAGATGTGCTGGGCTGGGTCAAGGCTCCTGGTCGACAAGGGTGCCAAAGACGAACTTCTGAAGACCATAATCGCCGGAGCCAGGGCCATGAAATTGGGGGACGGCCTCCGACCAGATACTGACATGGGACCGCTGGTGGCGGACTCTCACAGGAAGAAGGTCTCCGGCTTCGTTGAGGAAGGGGTCGAGGAGGGCGCGACCCTGCTGACGGGAGGGTCCGCCCCTGATGATGAAGGGCTCCAGGCGGGTTTCTTCTATAACCCGACGGTTCTTGACGGAGTCACCCAGGACATGCACGTTTGCCGCGAAGAAATCTTCGGCCCCGTGCTGACCGTCACCGAGTTCGAATCGATGGCCGATGCCGTCGAAAAGGCGAACGATTCAGACTACGGACTGTGGGCTGGAGTCTGGACCAAGGATCTGAGCAAGGCCCACAAAGTGGCCGGGGAACTGGAGTCAGGAATAGTTGCGATAAACGAGGAACCTCTGACCTTTCCGCAGACCCCGTTCGGCGGGTTCAAGCGGAGCGGGAACAGCTCGGAACAGGGCCTGGACGCGGTCCTCACCTACGTGAGAGTCAAGAACGTGTCAGTCAACCTGGACTAGACCTTCCAGACCTCTTCTTTCTTCCCTGCTTTCTTGTTGGCAAGGCGCGCGAGATTGAAGAGGTAGGAGGAGAGCCTGTTGAAGAACGGAAGGAGTTCGGGGTTCATCTGTTCAGTGCGAGAGGCGGTCAGGAGCCTCCTTTCCGCCCTCCTGCACACAGCCCTTGCGTGGTGTATTCCTGCGGCAGTGGCCGTTCCTCCGGGGAGGATGAAGTTCTTCAGAGTAGGCAGATTCTCAAGGAGCTCGTCGGTCATCGCCTCGAGTCTTTTCGTATCTGAAGGAGATATCCGCGGAACATTTGATGAGCCGGCCTCGGCGGCGGCGTCTGCCCCGGCCACGAAGAGCATGCGCTGGACGTCCCTGAGTTTTGAGACCCCTTCCTTGGCCCTCGAACCTGCGAGGACCACCCCTATGACGCTGTTGAGCTCGTCAATGGCCCCGCATGCCTCGATCCTGGGCGAATCCTTCGGGACTCTCCTTGGCCCGTATAGGGATGTCTCGCCCCTGTCCCCACGTCGTGTGTACATGGGGGTCGCGGTCGGACCCCGGAATAATTAACGGTATTAGCCCTCGGGAATCACAGGGGGACCCGGAGACGCTCGTCACCTTTGCGGGTCAAACAAAGTAGCACCCTTGGTCGCGGGTTTTCCAGTCGGAACTTTCTTATGGGAAACGAGAAGCAGTAGGATGGCGAGCGAAAAACGAATTTCGACAGACAGAAGTCGCACCTTTTCACACCGCAGGAGGCATCGAAGCTACTCTCGGACATCAAGCCCATGATAAAGGAACTGATGGAAAGGAAGAAGGTGGTTGCAGAATTGCATGCCGAAATGGAAAGGTACAACCTTTTGGGTTTCATGACAGCCGAAGTTGCTGAGAGAGCGGCACAGCTTGATGCCCAGGTTGACGGGATGACGAAGAAGATAGCGGAGCTGGAGGACCTTGGGGCGATGGTCAAGGACCTAGAATTTGGGCTGGTCGACTTCCCCGCAGACCGGTACGGAGAGAGCGTCCTGCTATGTTGGAGATACGGGGAACCCGAAGTTTCCTACTGGCATAAGCCAGACGAAGGTTACGCAAGCAGGAAGCCCCTGAAGATTCAGCTGATTCAGCCCTAGATTCCCAGCAGCCTCCGTGCGTTTGCTCCCAGCAGTTTGGCCGCAACCTCCGGCTTGAGCTTTGGCTTGAGGTTGGTTTCGAAGTTAGCCATCCAGTCGCCGTGGCGTATCATGGGATAGTCGGTGCCGAATAGGAACCTGTCTTGGAGTATCCCGTTCATGTACGGGAGGAGGACCGGCGGGAGGTATTTCGGTTTCCACCCGGAAACGTCGATGAAAACGTTGGAGTTCCTGAGGGCGATGGCCAGAGATACCTCGGTCCAGGGCCAGCCGAAGTGTGCCATGACGACCTTGAGGTCAGGGAAGGCCTGGCATACCTCATCCAGGAATTCTGGCTTGCTGTATCCTATCTCGCAGTCCCCCAGCCCCGTCGTGCCAGTGTGGAAGAGGATGGGCAGACCCCGCTCCTGGCAGAGCTCGTAGATGGGAAACATGCGGCGCCGGTCGTTGGGATAGACCGCGTTGGCGCTGCTGTGGATCTTCAGTCCGCGCATGCCAAGCATGATCGCGCGTTTGAGCTCTCCGACCGCTTCCTTCCCCGCATTAGGATCTATCCCTGCAAAGGGAATCAGTCGGTCTCCTGACTTCCGGGCGGTCCGGGCAACGTCTTCGTTCTTCAGGGTGTATGCCTTGAAATTCGGATTCCTCGTGGCGTGTGTGTCCTGCCCGAGGATGACGGCAGATTTCACCCCGGCCTCGTCCATCTCTGAGATCAGCTGCTCTGTCGTTTTCGGGAGCCTTGAGAGATCTAGCTTGAAGAAGTCACAGGCCTTCATGATGGGAGGGTTCTTCTTCATGAAAGCTGCAGTCCATGGGTGCACATGAAAGTCGACTGACAAACGGCCCGCAGCCATAGGGCAGAATCATTAAGTTTTATTGGGGAGGGTAACTGGCAGGCAACTACGGCGAAGAAAACAGAACTCAAAGAGGGGGACCTGGCTCCCGACTTCGTCCTCGAGTCATCTTCAGGGAAGCCTGTGAAGCTCAGCTCCCTGGAGGGGAGGAATGTAGTCCTCTACTTCTACCCCAAGGACGACACACCCGGGTGCACAAGGGAAGCCTGCTCGTTCAGAGACAATCTCCCCCGGTTCAAGGGGGCCGACGCCACAATCCTAGGGGTGAGCAGCGATTCGCTCGAGTCTCACCACAAGTTCATCGACAAATACTCACTCAATTTTGATCTTCTTAGCGACGAGGATCTGAAGGTGCACAAGCTCTACGACACCTGGAAGCTGAAGAACCTCTACGGAAGAGAATACTGGGGGACAGAGAGGTCCACTTTCGTGATAGACCCGAAAGGGAGGATCAAGAAGGTCTTCAGGAAGGTGAAGGTCGACGGCCACGAGGCTGAAGTCTTGCTGGCGCTGGCAGCCTAGGAAATCCTAGGATTGGGCTCTTTCCTCGCAGGCATCAAGGCCGGGACCCTTACTGGCATCATGTACGTCGGTGGAATCGCTCTCTTCAACGCGTTCCTCCTGATTGCACTCAAGCCGGAGGTCCTGAACGTGATCTCACAGTCCTACAGGTCGGTCTGTGCGACTGGGACTCCCGTTAACGGGACCAGCAGCCTCGAAGACTGCTTCAACCTGGTCCTTGCCTACGATGTTCCTTTCCTGGCCTTCGTTGGATTCTTTATCGCCCTGCTTTACTCCGGGGCGTTCGGGCTCTGGTACGACCGCTTCCCGGGGGGTCCCATAATCAAAGGCGAAACGATTGCCGCTGTGGTGGGGCTGAGCATGGTCTTCTTCGGATACTCTGGGTTTTACTTCAATTACGAGTCGGCGCTCGCCGGAGGACTGTTCTTCCTCGCATGGACGGCGGTCTTTGGCTATGTCGTGGGGAAGCTCTACAAGAGGTACACGAGGCTGGTGTCGTTCGAGAGCGA
>DATFYS010000161.1:0-3053 GCA_035314885.1 Nitrososphaerales archaeon
TTCTACATCAACAGGCAGCAGTGGGAGCAGTACGTCAAACCCTTCGCGAAAGAGAAGAACTGGCTGGGGTCCAGGCCTGTGGACAAGAGCGTCCTGGCGAAGACGAAGCCGCTCAAGGCGACAACGTCCATCGAAATCGAGTTCTAGCCCGGGCCGGAGGTCAAAGGAGCCGGTCCAGGGCATCGGCCAGCTTCTTGTCCAAGACAGGAGCCTGGGTAAGGTCTACCTGGACGCACCTCACCTTCTGTTCCTCCAGTGCCTGCCGGAAGATGTCCAGGCCGATGTTAAGGACGACGAGCTCCGATCCAATTATCTTCGGAGGTGCCTTCCTAGCCAAGCAACTCACTCCATTTGTGCTTCAGCCGCTCGGACACGGCCTCTCCCCCAATGACGAGCGCAGCGCTTGCCGACAGCAGAGCGTTGCTGGAGAAGAGCGTCGAACCCGCATCGGCGAGCTTCCTGCTCTGATCCTTGAGGGATTGCGGGTCCGTCTCGGTGCCGCAGACGTGGGCCATGACGGCCAGACCCCCCTCGGTCGCTTCGGAGATTGATCCCTGGAGGGCGCCACCGGGGTCGGAGGACGAACCGTAGCCCAGGACCACGTCCAAGAGAATCGCCGCAACACCAGGATCCTTGGACTCCTGGCCTATTCGGAGCCTCCTCAGAGTCGGGTCTATCATCGGGTGCGCCCGGCCGGAGGTGAAGGACTCGTCTCCGAGGTCTACAACGCTATTCCCCTTGCTGACGTTCGGATCATCCAGGGCGAATCGTTCTGAAAGTGGGGTGTTGCTGTAGGCTTCCCCCATGAGCTCCCTGAATATCAGGAGGGTTTCGTGTGCCAGGGTCCCTCCGCTGTAAAGGCCACGAAGGTACCTCCTATCGGGTCCCAGTCTCGAGCCGATTGCTCTCGCGCCCCTCGCAAGGCCTTCGAAACTCAAGGAGATGTTCTCCTCGAACCTCGATTCTGCCTCTCTCCCAGAAAAGTGAGCCGCCTTGCGGACGGCGGAATGAAGGGTCTTGGCGTAGGTCACTCGCCCTCCTTTGGCAGGAGGCGGGTCGAGGCCAAGGAAGCAGGCGACAACGGGCTTCGAGGTCCGATTCTCCACATGGTCCATGACCTCCCTGATCACCATTTCCTTTGGTGTTTTCGCGATTATCATCAGAAGCCTAGTCCCTTCGTCTCTCTCGAGCATATCCAGGCAATCTTTCATCATCAGACCTCCTATCCGCTCGCTCACGTCCGTCCCCCCGACCCCGAGTGCAGCCGACACTCCGAGCCCGATCCTGTCCAGCATTGTTGACACCTCCTGGATGCCTGTCCCGGCCGAGGCGACGATTCCGACCTCCCCCCTCCTGACCGAGTTGGCGAAGCCGAGCCCCACGCCGTTGATAATCGAGGTCCCGGCACCGGGGCCCATGACAATCAGGCCCTTCGAGCTAGCGAACTTCTTCAGCTTCAGCTCTTGGTCCAGGGTGACGTGGTCACTGAAGAGATGTACATTGACTCCATTCCTGAGGAGCTCCATGGATGGTTCGTAGGCCTGTCTTCCCGGGACCGACACGATCGCTAGATTCGCACCATGGAGACGGTCTAGTGCGGACCTGACGCTGTGGAGAACGACGGTCCTCCTGCCTCCGGAAGATGCTGGAGGGGTCATGACCAGCCGTTCCACCTTCCCCAACACGTCAGCCCCGTCGAACCCGTCTAGGACCCTCACTGCTATGATCAGGTCTCCTTCCCCTGCCCCTTTGCTCTCTCCCCCGAGCAGACCGAGATCCTGGAGAAGCCTTCTGTTCGTGTCAGTGCCCATCGAAACAACGGCGTCGTCGATTCCTTGAAGCTTCTTGACTTCGTCCGTGAGCCGCATCAGCTGTATGGAGTCACGGAAGAGGTTGTGCTTGACGACATTGACGACACGCAATATCACCAAATCCCACCTTTAGTCGTGTTAAGCGTTTCCGTGTCGTAAACCTTTAACAGGCATCTTGGAAAAAAATCCAAGGACTTGACGGTCTCCAGGGAAGAGGTCGAGGCTGCGAACCAGAAGTCGGTCGAAAGAATGATGGACTCGGAGCCCACCTGGGTGGACATCGCTCCTGCATCGAGGAAGATGGGCTTGAGAGGGAAGATCCTCCTCCACGCAGGCCCCCCGCTCAAATGGGAAGAGGCCAGCGGGCCGATGAAGGGGGCCATAATCGGCGCCTCCATCTACGAAGGATGGGCAGAGACCGAAAAGCAGGCGACCAAGCTGGCAGAGGAGGGCGAAGTCAGGCTAGACTGCGACCATCACCACAATGCCGTCGGGCCCATGGCAGGGGTCATCTCGCCGAGCATGCCGGTCTACGAGCTGGAGGACAAAAAGTTCGGCAATAGGACCTTCTCCAACATGAACGAAGGGATAGGTAAGGTGTTGAGGTACGGGGCCTACAGCAAGGAGGTCCTGGTAAGGCTTCGTTGGATGTCCGAGACGGTCGCTCCCGTCCTCCAAGCCACGGTCAAACGCATGGTGAGATCTGCGGGAGGGCTCCCTTTGAAACCGATGATCGCCCAGGCTCTCACCATGGGGGACGATTGCCACAACCGATATGTGGCCACCACTTCCCTGTTCGCAAAGCAGATAGCTCCATTCATGGTGATGTCAGGATACGACGGCAAGACGCTTTCTGAAGTAAGCAAGTTCATTGACGGCAACAACTTCACCACCCTGAACATGGGGATGGCTGCGGCGAAGGCGATGACGCTGGCGGGGCATGGTGTGAAGCACAGCACCTTGGTGACCGTGATGTCCAGGAACGGGACCGATGCGGGGATCTGGGTAAGCTCGCTGGGGAAGAGGTGGTTCACTGTGAAGGCTCCTGTGCCGAAAGGGCTCTGGTTCCCTGGCTTCACTGAGGAAGACGCAAATCCGGATCTAGGGGACAGTTCCATCACGGAAACGGCGGGCTTCGGCGGGTTCGCAATGGCAGCCGCTCCGGCAATTGTGTCCTGGGTGGGAGGGAGCGTGCAGGGCGCCCTTGACATCACCGAAAGGATGTACGAGATAACACAGGCG
>DATFYS010000162.1:0-6583 GCA_035314885.1 Nitrososphaerales archaeon
GCGACTGCCACGGCCTCCTTCAGATTGGGGTCCAGGTGGGAGTAATCTTCGAACCTGGATGCGAGTTTCCTCGCGTAATCAAGGTCGACCTTAGCATACTCTGATGTCAAAGCCTCTCTTGTCGACCCCATGTCACCCGGCTCGTCAGGTCGCGCGTCCTCGCCAATCCTAGCGATCAGAGGTGCGTAGAACTTCCCGTAGGCCGACCTGAGGACTGGAGCCTCATCGGCGATGGTCCGAAGATTCGACAGCTGCCTGACTATGGTCTCGGTTGCCAGCGAGTCGGGGACCTGCCCGGCGAGCGATACGAACCTGAAGTAGATTTCAGGGTCCAACAGTCCGGCCTGCATGAAAAGGTGGAGGTCGGTGATGACCCCTGCCCTGTCTGTGGAGCTGAGGCCTGGGAAGCTTCTGACCATCCTTTCCCACCCCGCCTCGTCGTAGAGGACTGAGTAGAACCCCGTCCGTCCGGCATTCACCACCAGCTCCGACCGGACCTTGGCGGGAACCGACGCCGACCGGCCGGAAATGAAAAGCGACTTCTTCCTCCCGTCAATCAACATGTCGACCGGGATCGGCCAAAGCCCCGGGAGATGGCCGGTCATCGTAAACCGCGACTGTGTCAGCTTTATCTGATCGCCGGCGGTCGAGACCTTCAGGACAGGGAAGCCAGGCTTGGTCAGCCATGCCCTGGCGACCTTCGCGACCGGGAGCTTTGAGGCCGCACCCAGCTCCTTCCAGAGGTCCTCGCCCGTGGCGTTGGAGTAACTGTACTTCTTCAGGTAATTTGAGACTCCCTTCCTGAAGGCCTCTTCCCCAGCGTAGGCCTCCAGCATCCTGAGTATTGCGGCTCCCTTGTTGTAGCTTATGATGTCGAAGAACTGGTTCGCTTCCTCGGCTTTCTTGATCCTCACCTGGATAGGGTGCGTCGTGGAGAGAGCGTCGAGGGTGACCGCCGGGAAGGTCTCATTCCTCAGGAACATGTCCCAGGCCTTGAACTCCGGGCGGATTCTGTCGAGCATCTTGTACTCCACCAGAGTGGCAAAGCTCTCGTTGAGCCACAGGTCGTCCCACCACTTCATAGTCACAAGATCCCCGAACCACATATGGCCGACTTCATGGACCATGGTGCCTGCGGCCAATGCCCTGTCGCTGAACGCCGAATCTTCGTTGATCAGGACCCTGCTCTCACGGGAGGCAATCGCTCCCCAGTTTTCCATCGCCCCCGTGTGGTACTCTGGAACGGCCACCACGTGGAGCTTCGGCAGAGGGTAGGGAACGTCGAAGTACTTCTGGTAGTCTGCGAGCACGTCCGCAACTACGTCGAGGACGAACCGGGAGTCCTTGGACTGGCCTGGCCTGGTGGCGGTGATGACTTCGATGTGGCCAGAATTGGTCCGAAGCTCCTCCAGCTTCCCTACTGTGAAAAATAGAAGATAGGTGGACATGGGCGGTGTCTCCTCGAAGACGAACCTGGTCTTGCCACCTTCGGCGAGCTCGACCCGGGCCGTGGGGGTGTTGGAGATTGCAGACAGGCCCTTCTGGGTTGTTATGCGCAGACGGAACACCGCCTTGTATAGGGGCTCATCGACGCAGGGGAAGACGGTCCTTGCCTCTATGGGTTCGAGGTCGGTAGTTAGCATGTACTCCTGGCCGTACTTCGCCTTGTACAGCCCGAAGATGGTCTCGTCTGAAACCTGCTTCTCGTAGTGTATCTGCACCAGGGAACGACCCTTCGGCACCGAGTACACCTTCAGTTTCGAATGTGGTTTGTCCAGGACGAAACGGACCGGCTTGCCGTTGACCTTGACGGAGCGGATTTTCAAGGTCGCGCAGTCGAGGGAAAGCGGACTACGAGATCCCTGGATGGTTATCCCTACGGTCCCGACGACCCTGGCCTGCGGGAAGTCGACGTCCAGGTCGAGGTCGTAGGATTCGATCTTCAAAGGCGGGCCGGAGGAACCGGCCTTCGAGGGAGTCTTAAGCCTAAGGGGAGCTCTGCTGCTTTACTCTTTGTCGATGAACTCTTCGGCCTTCGGTGGATCTGGAGGGAGGCCCTTCCGCTTCCTGATTTCAGTGACCAGGCCCCAGAGCATGTTCTGGGGGACAGCCTGCCAGGTCTTGAAGTGGGTGTTCCAGACCGCCTTTCCGGCGGTGGCTCCTCTCATCTTCTCGCTCAGGTCGAAGGTCTCGGATGCGGGTATCTCGCCCTCCACTACTGTCATGACCTCTCTCTGGTCGATCTTGACGAGCTTCCCCCTCTTTGCGCTGATCACGCCAGTGACAGCCCCGATGAGATCTGAAGGTCCCTTCACTTCGATGCCGAGGATGGGCTCCAGGAGGGTGGGGTTGGCCGAGAGCATCGCGCCCAGGATGGCGCGCCTTGACGCCGGCATCAGCTGGGCGTAGGTCCTGTGGGCCGCGTCCTCGTGGGGGACGAAGTTCGTGAGGGCGACCTTCACACCCCGGGTGAACTCGTAGGCGAGAGGCCCGTTCTTCATGATGTCGTCGAAGCCTGCCCGGATAGAGTCCATGGATTCCTGGAGGAACTGGACACCTTTGGTGACCTCGGTCATTATGTTCCCCCTCTCGTCGATGGCCTGGAAGTTCCTGGCCTGGTCAGGGTCCCACCCGTGGTCGCGGAGGATCTTGATGACGGCCTTCTTCTCAACCATGTCGCCGATTGTCCCGTTCCTGATGAGCTCGATGACCTCAGGTTCGAGAGGCTCGACCTCGATGAAGATCTTGTTGTGCCTGTTGGGCGAGCGCGACATGAACGGACCAGCACGCGCACGGATGGTCTCCCTGTAGTTGATGATGGGGGGCGAGGTGATGATCTCGAGCCCCGCCTGCTGGATCTGCGTGGTTGCGATCTCGAGGTGCAGGACCCCCATGCCAGACATCAGGGTCTCGCCCGATTCCTGGTTGATGGTGACGACAAGGTTCGGGTCCTCTATGTTGAGCCTCCTCATGACCTCGACCAGCTTGGGGAGGTCGCGGGGGTGCTTCGCCTCGACAGCGACGGTGACGACGGGCTCGCTCACGTAGTGGATGGATTCGAAGGTCGCGACTCCTTTCTGGTTGGATATTGTCTCACCGGACCTGATATCGAGCCCCAGGAGGGCGGGGATGTTCCCTGCAGGTAGGGAGTCGACTATCTCGCGCTGGAAACCCATGAATATCTGGACGGACTGGATCTTGCCTTCCCTCTTCGAGTTGAGGAGGTAGACTTCATCCCCGTTGGAGACGCTCCCGGAGAAGAGCCGGCCGGTGGCGACCAGCCCTGCGGCAGGGTCGACCACGACGTTGGTGACCATCATGACAGTGGGGCCATGCTCGTCGCAGGCCAGGAGGGCCTTGCCCACGTCGCTGGTCAGGTCCCCGTTGGGCCAGATCTTGGGGATGCGGTATGCCTGGGCTACGTGGGGGGGCGGGTGGTGCCTGACGACCATGCCCAGGAGGGCTTCGTGGAGAGGGAGCTTCTCCCCCAGGGATTCGATGGTGGACGTGCTGTAGGCGTTGATGATGTCCTTGAACGACATGCCGGCGGCCTTGGCCATGTCGAAGTTGAAGCCCCACTTGTCCTTGGATGAGCCGAAGGCGACCTGGGCGTCCTGGACGGAGACCTTCCACTTCTGCTTGTAATCGGGCTCGGCGTAGGTATCCACAAGGCGGTTGAAGTCCTTGACTATGCCGAAGAGCCACTCCTGCATCTTTTCCGGCGTTAGGCGGAGCTCCTTGATCAGACGGTCAATCTTGTTGATGTAGACGACCGGCCTTACCCTCTCCTCAAGAGCTTGGCGGGTGACAGTTTCCGTCTGTGTCATTATCCCTTCGACGGCGTCAATTACGACTATCGCACCGTCGACAGCCCTGAGGCTCCGGGTCACTTTCCCGGTGAAGTCGATGTGCCCGGGGGTGTCGATGAGGTTGATGACGTAGGGCAAGCCGCTGGTTTCGTAATACAGAGTAACGTTCGCAGCCTTGATGGTCATCTGGCGCTGCTGCTCGAGCTCCATGTAGTCCAGGGCAAGTGCCTGGCCGGCCACCGAAGGTGAGAGCATTCCGCATGCTGCCAGGAGGGAGTCCGACGTGGTGGTCTTGCCGTGGTCGACGTGCGCGATTATGCCGATGTTTCGGATCTGCTCCCTGTTGTGGACTATCTTCAGAGCCTCTGAAGTTGTCTTGAAACGCGGCATGACTCGGCTGACCTCTTGAGAGCGCCCTTCTGTCTCAGGTTAAGAAGTTTCCGCGGCAGGGGGGTCGTCTTGTGGCCGGGTTGTGACGTTTAGTATGCTTACCGGAAGACCCACCTTCTTCAGGAACTCCGCGAATCTGGGATCCTTTCTCATCTCAGCGAATTCTGTGTCTACGTTGATCGAATAGGGCCATGAATGAGTCTCCGCCTGTCTCATGAGAGCTTCGAAGGCCTCGTCGAAGTTCCCGAGGGCGTTGTTGATGAAGAGCTGAGCGAAAAGGCGGACTGATTCGGCCGGGTTTCTCATGACCTCTGCCAGGACGTCCTCCGCTTCCTTCTTTCTTCCCGTGTAGGCGAACTGGAGTCCTCGGTCCAAGATCACGCCGGGGTCTGACGGACTGATCTTCGCAGCTTCGTTCAGTGCCTGCTCAGCCTTTGAGTTCTCCCCCTTGGCGCTATAGTACTCCCACATGTTCAGATGCGCCCTTACGTTCCTGGGATTCGAGGACAGAAGTTCGGTGAAGATTCTTAGCGCTTCCTCATCTCGCCCGGACGCATAGGTGAGCCACCCCAGCATCAACCTCGGCCTGAAAGACAGCGGGTCAAGTTCGTAGGCCTTCTTCGCCGATAGCCGAGCCTCCTCTATCTCGGCCATTGTTGCATGTTCGATGGCCAATCCGATGTAGGCCATTGCGAGGTTCGGGTTCAGGGCGATGGCCTTCTCTGCCTCTTGAATCGCCTGATCGAACCTGTCCAGGAACCCATGGACATCGGCCATGGCAGCATGGGCTTCGGCCTCATCGGGATCCAACTCAAGCGCCTTCCTTGCCAATCCGTCCGCCTTGTTCACGACGTCGAAGTTCTCGTACCCTCCGGCCGCCAGCAGGCACAGTGTGACGGCAAGGCCGGCATAGGCCCTGGCGAATCCTGGGTCAATCTCTATGGCGCGGTGGAAGAATCTCTCGGCTTGCCTCAGCCCCTCTTCCGTGTTCTCGTCCCTCAGCCGCACGGCCCGCATGTAGCTTGTGTAAGCCTCCAGCTGCTCCTTGTTCATTGGGACCTTGGGGCCCTCCTTGGGCAGCCTGGCCTCGAGCGCGTCGGCGACCCGCTTCGCGATGTCGCTCTGTATTGCGAAGACGTCCTGAAGGTCGCGGTCGTAACTTTCGGCCCAGAGGTGGCGGTCCCTCCCTGCGTCAATCATCTGCACTGCGACCCTGAGCTTGTTCCCTGCCTTCCGCACACTACCTTCCAGGACCGTTCCCACTTCGAGCTCCTTCGAAACGTCGCGTATTGGCTTGGGGGCCTTCTTGTACTGCATCACGGACGTACGTGAGATGACCTCAATCCCCTCGATTCTTGACACGGTTGAGATCAACTCCTCCGTCAGGCCGTCGGCGAAGTACTCGTCGTTGGGGTCGGGACTCATGTTAGTGAAAGGCAGGACGGCTACCCTGTGACTGGTGTCGAGGGGGGCAGCTTCCGACTTCTGGGTCCACGGCAGCACTACCCTGTAGGCCTCGGTGGGCTCACCCACGTTCTTCAGCTGCCTTTTCCCCAGGGTGGTCATGGGGAACTCGAACTTGTTCCTCACCTGGTCATAGACCTGGCTGGTTACGCAGATCCCTCCTGGCTCCGACAGAGGTTGTATCCTCGAGGCGATGTTCACCGCGTCCCCGTAGACGTCGTTCTGGCTGTGCACCACGTCCCCCAGGTGAATCCCGATTCGGACCAGGATCCTCGTGTCCAGGGGCCTGTCCACGTTGAGCTCGTGCAAGGACTGCTGGATGTCGAAGGCACACCTGACCGCTTCCAGGGCGCTGGCGAATTCGACCAGGAAGGCGTCCCCCATGGTCTTGATCTCGGTCCCATTATGCTTCGTGAAGAAGGGCCTTACTATCTCTCTGTGCTCCTCGAGGAGCTGGAGCGCCGACGCCTCGTTCCTCTGGGAGATCGAGGTGTAACCCACGATGTCGGTGAACATGATGGCGGCGAGCCGCCGCTGGCCCTGCGACAATCCGACAGTCCAATCTGTCCGTAATTGATAAAGTCGTTGTCGGAAAAACCTGTGGAAACAACAGGGAGTCTGTGACTATGATTCAGTTTGGCCTTGGACTTCGGCCTTGGCAATGCCCTGCTGCTGCACGATTCCTGGCGGCGGCCGAGTGACCTCCTGAAGAGTTCCTGCATCCTCGCTTGCATGAAGTGCGTCCCTGGCCACCAGTTGCTGTCTGAACGAACCCTGGACGAAAAGGCTCGCCACGACGGCAGCGAGGGAGAACCCTAGGCCCGCGAAGAAGAGCGGGTTGACGGATTGGGAGAACGCACTCTGGAGCTGGGGGACGAACTGGGCGAAGGCGGGGTTCGCCGCCTCTATCTGGGCCAGAA
>DATFYS010000163.1:0-5618 GCA_035314885.1 Nitrososphaerales archaeon
ACTTCTTCTTCGCCCTCCTGTTCTTCTCGTACGCGTTCGAGTCGAACGGACCTGTCCTCTGGTAGAAGGTGCACCAACAACCACCCCACACCCCTCCGTTGGTGGCGAAGAATCGGTCGAAGGTCGGCCATGTCTTCGCCGAGAGCTGCAGTGATGCCCGCTGTCCGTGCTTGTGGCGGGTCCTGGGACTTGCCTTCACGGCGAGGCAATCCTCGGGAATCTATTTATGAAGGAGGCTGAAATTGAAACCGCGGAGGATGGAGTTGAGTCAAGCTGACGAGCTGGATGCGGTTCTGGGAACAGTAGAGAACGCCATCCGGAGGAGGATCATTGCCAGGCTCAGCCAGGAGCCCAACTACCAGCTCCAGCTTTCGAAGGAACTGGGGCTGAGCCAGCAGCTCGTCGCCAAGCACCTGGTCACACTTGAAGGGGCCGGGCTTGTGAGTTCGGTCTTCGAAGACAGCCCGCGAGGGCCCCAGAGGAAGGAGTATCTCCTGAAGAAGAGCTTCTCGGTCACCGTGGATCTTGCCCCCAACCTGTTCAGGGCGAGGGTTTTCTCGTTCGGCGCAGTCCCCGGGCTGCCGGAGGGGGAGGAGCAGCAGCTGATGCTGCAGGCAGGGGAGGCGTCCAGGATCAGGCCGCTCACCCAGATAGTGGCGGAGGTGGACAAGAAGCTGAAGGAGATGGAGGAGGAAAGGGCGGTGCTTCTCTACCTGAGGAGCCTGGCCCTGAAAGAGGCCGCCAAGGCGAGCACCAATCTCGGGATGGCCGACAGGAAGAAGGTCCTGCGATACATCGTGAAAGAACAACGGAACGGCCTGGAGGACATGTCAAGCTCCCTGGGGCTACAGCAGAGGGTCGTCGGTAACATCCTGGAAGAGATAGAGAAAGAACTAAGCTCCGAGGATTAAAAAGGGATAGAGGAGCGGTGCTCCTCTACATTCCTATGTTCGGAAAGCTAGCCTGAGGTACCCCGAGCTGTCCCTGTAGGGTCTTGATGCGGGTCGCGTATTCCTTCATCCTCACGTTGTCCCCCTGGACTTTCGCGATCCGGTATCCCTTCCAGGCCTTGCGCAGGGCCCCCCAGATCTGGCCTTTTTGATATTCAGGCATTTTTGGTTCGACCTGTGCCAAATCATCGGCTGCGCGGTATTTTGCGAGGGAAGTCTATTGTAGTTGAGTCAGTAATCAAGGCCGGCTACCCGCGGAACGGTCAGACCAGCGAGCGGAGGAGGAGCCAGATGTTGCTCGGATGCTCGGTTATGCGCCTCTTCGAGTAGGCGTACCATCGGTCACCGTAGGGGAGGTACTCGGAGACCTTGTACCCTGCTGAGACAAGCTCGAGCTTCAGGGGGTCCCGGATTCCTTTCAGCATCTCGAAGGTGACCTCCGCCTTGCTCGAGTCGGCGAGCTTCTTAGCCTCGTTCACGAGGGCGGAGTCGTGGGTCCCGATCGAGAAGTGGGAGCATCGCTCGAACAGCACGGGCATCAGCTTCCTGAAGTTCTCCCGGATCTCCCTCGGGGTCGGGTAAATGACGTCGTGGCCCTCGCGATAGGCCCCCTTGACGAGACGTATCTTGGCGCCCGCGTCCATCAGGCGTTTGAGGTCGGCCTCGCTCCGCCTCATGTAGGCCTGGAGGGCCAGGCCGAGGTGCGCGTGCCTGGAAAGGACGTCCAGGTAGACTGAGATGGTTGCGTCGGTGGACTTCGACCCTTCCATGTCTACGTAGAGCCACTGTCCAAGCCGTTCGGCGTTGACGGCTATCTTCTCGAGGCGCTTGGCGGCCTCCTCCTGCGCCAATATGAGACCTAGCTGGGTCAGCTTGACAGAAGGGTGGCCCATGATTCTGTTGTCAGAGATTGCCTGCTGCAGCTTGAGATATTCGGATGCCGCAGAATCGGCCGCGGCCGGATCGTTGATCTCCTCTCCCAGGAAGTTCATGACGACCCCCAACCCCTTCGAGTTCGCCTTCTTCGCGTCCTCGACTCCCGAGTCGAGGTCCACTCCTGAGATCCACTTCTTTGCGATGGGGAGGACGAATACCTCTTTGAGCCCCATGCGGCCTCGCCCCTTTGACAAGATATTAACGGGTTCTGAGGCCATGCTGGCCATGGTCGAAAGACAAGCCTTCGAGGCGAGGGCGTCACGGCTCCGGAAGAGACTCGGACAGGAAGGGATGGGCGGCGTTGTCATAGTCCCAGGGCCGAACATGAGGTACCTTACGGACGTCGAGTCGTTCCTTCTGGAAAGGCCGTTCATGCTTCTGGTTTCGACGTCCGGCGGAGCTCACCTTGTGGCCCCGGAACTTGAGTCAGGTCCGTACAGGCGGAGCGCGATGGATATCACAGTGCATTCCTGGACGGACGCTCAGGGTCCAAGGACGGCAATTGAGGAAGCCACAGGCGAGGCGGGCTTCGAAGGAACCTGGGGAGTTGAGGGTAAAGCTCCTTTCGCCTACTTGGAAAGGCTTACCGCGGGAAGGAGAATCAAACTCAGGAGCGCCGAGCAGGTTCTCCAGGGGCTAAGAGAGGTCAAAGATGAGGCCGAGATGCGGATATTGCGCAGGTCGTGCTCCATACTCAGCAGGTCGTTCCGCGAGTTTCCAGGCCTTCTCAGGGAGGGTATGACCGAGATCGAGCTTGCGAAGGCGGCCACAGAAACCATCCAAAAGAACGGACCGGCAAAGGTCGAGGACATGCTTGTGCAGTCCGGGAGAAGGGCGGCCGACCCACACTCCCTCCCATCATCAAAGAAGATCAGGAGGGACGAAAGCGTCGTCATGGACGTGGGGACCAGCTATCTCGGGTACTACTCCGACATCACCAGGACGTTCTGCCTGGGGACTTCCAATGAGTTCGTGAGGGTATACGACGAGGTGCTGGAGGGGCAGAAGCAAGGGATACGCGCCGCCAGTGCAGGAGTTGAGGTCGGAGCGGTAGACAGGGCGACCAGGCAGGTCATCGAGAAAGCGGGATACGGCAAGGAGTTCTTCCATAGGACGGGCCATGGGCTTGGACTGGAGATTCACGAAGGACCCTACATAGTGACTGGGGGTAAGCAGAGGCTCGCGAACGGGATGTACTTCACCGTGGAGCCGGGAGTGTACCTGCGCGGCAGGCTGGGAGTGAGGATTGAGGATGATGTCCTGATCAACCGGGGCCTGGGCGAAGAAGTGACGAAGATACCGAAGGAATACGGCTGGTGGCGCTAGCCTGATTTGTACTTCGAGTACTGAGGAATCAGCGTCTGCGAGTCCCTGATGTGTTTGATCTTGTTTATCTTCTCTAGGACTATCCAGTAGATCTTCTCGTCTCCTGGAAGGGCGACGTTCTTCTTGGAGCTGATCACGGCGAGGACGTCGTATATTCCTGGGACGATGTGAGCCTCCTCCACCTCGGGTATCTTGAGCAGCGCGTCTACGACCTTGGTCTCGTGGCCGGGGTCGATCTTGAGAAGGACGAACGCCTTCTGATACTGAGGCATATGGGCGCGCCCTTGGAACTGCTTTTAAAACTCTTGCCGTGTAAAAGTCCAGAGATTGAAGAACAGAGAGGTGGCTGACCTCCTAGACCGGCTCGGGGACCTCGTGGAGGCGAACGGGGAGGACCGTTTCAAGGTGGTCGCCTACCACAGGGCGGCCACGAACATCAGGAACATGGCCGAGGACGTGGAAACGCTCTGGCGCGAAAAGAGGCTCGAGGACGTGAAGTACGTGGGAGAGGGGATCGCCAGGAAGATCGACGAGTATCTGTCGACGGGGAAGCTGAGGCTACTCGAGGAGCTCCAGGGGAAGACCCCGCCCGGGGTCCCGCTACTAATGAAAGTCCAGGGGATAGGGCCCAGGACAGCCTACAAGCTCTCGCATTCGATGGGAATAACCAGCGTGGACGAGCTACGGAAGGCCCTCCTCAGCGGGAGGCTCGACGGTGAGTTCGGGCCGACAGTGAAGCAGTCGCTTCTCACCGGCATAGAGAAGCTGGAGTCGTTCGAGAAGAGGATGCTCCTGCCAGAGGCGGAAAGAGTGTTCCAGACGATGGCCGCCTACTTCGGAGCCCTCGGGATCGAAGTCGGGATGGCGGGGAGCCTGAGGAGGGGGAAGAGCACCATTGGAGACATCGACCTCCTTTCGACCGATTCCAGAGCGATAGACGCACTGAAGGGGTGCCCGGGGGTCGCACAGGTTCTGGAAGGCGGGCCGAGGAGGTCAAGCGTGAAGCTCAAGGACGGCGTCCAGGTGGACGTCAGGCTGTTTGCGCAGGACGAATACGGCGCCGCCCTGGTGTACTTCACGGGGTCCAAGGACCACGACATAGCCCTGAGGACGTTGGCCATCGAGCACGGATGGAAGCTCAACGAATACGGGCTCTTCGACAAAAAGGGGAAGGGCATCGCCGGCAGGACCGAGACCGAGGTCTACGAAAAGCTCGGGCTGACGTTCATACCTCCGGAGCTCAGAGAAAACCGAGGGGAGATAGAAGCAGCAGCCAAGGGGAGGCTCCCTCATCTAGTCGAGCTCGATGACATCAGAGGGGACCTCCAGATGCATACCACCTGGAGCGACGGGACTGCGGAATTGGAGGAAATGGCGAGGGCGGCCAAAGAGAAGGGGTACGAGTACATCGCTGTAACCGATCACTCGTTCTCCGTCCGTGTGGCGAACGGGCTCTCCGAGGAAAGATTCCGTCGTCAGTGGGATGAGATAGACGAGGTCAACGAGAGGCTGTCCCCGTTTAGGGTGTTGAAGGCGGTCGAAGCCGAGATTAGGAGCGATGGAACGCTGGATTTCGACAGGAAATTCATGGACCATTTCGATATCGTAGGGGCGTCATTGCATCAGAACTTCAAGCAGGACGCTGAGAAGCTGACGGAAAGGGTGGTGAAGGTCCTCACGAGCCCATCCGTGGACTTCCTCTGCCACCCAACTAACAGACAGATCCTAAGAAGGGAAGGGAATCCCATAGACTTGGCAAAGGTCATCCGGACGGCGAAGGACAATGGGAAGATGCTGGAAGTGGATGGACAGCCCGAGAGGCTCGACCTGGACGAGGTCTGGACTAGAAGAGCTGCGGAGGAGGGGGTCCACATTGTCGTCGACTCAGACGCCCACTCGGTCGGCGACCTCGACAACATGAGCTACGGGGTTCTGACGGCCAGGAGGGCCTGGCTCGAAGCGAAGAATGTTGCGAATACGAAGAGTTTGAAGTCACTGATGAACGCCATCGGCTAGCAGGTTAATATCGGTGGCTCGGGTCGACGGCATTTGCGGGGGTAGCCAAGCCAGATTAAAGGCGAGGGACTTAAGCGGTCCGCAAGCCTTGGACATCCCTTCCCTTAGGGGTTCGTGGGTTTGAATCCCACCCCCCGCATCTTTGCGGCTGCGAAGATTGGGACGAAGAACCTCCACTGTAAGTCTTATCTAGCAATCGAGGTACAATGATGCCATGGCCCGTGCCAAAGTCAAGAAGTTAGGCAAGCCCGACGAAGTCAGAAAATTCGAGAAAGGAAAACTGCAGCTCGTCAAGTTCAGCGGTGGAACTGTTGGCAGGGCAGTTTTCGAACCGGGGTGGAAATGGTCGAAGCATGTCAAACCCATAGCCAAGACCAAGAGCTGCGAGGC
>DATFYS010000164.1:0-4625 GCA_035314885.1 Nitrososphaerales archaeon
TCACCGGGTTGAGCACCCTGCCGACGTCGTAGTAGGATGTGATCTCGTCGATGACGGCCATCCCGTCCTTGTTGACGCGTGCAGACACGAGGTTCGCACCAAAGGAGTTCATTGATCCCTTGGGTTTGAAGAAGGCCTCCGCTTCGTATTCGCCCTCGAGGAGGCGTGCCGGGGAATAGGCCCTGCCCAGCTTCTTCTTCGCCTTCGCCTTCAGCTTCCTGCTCGCTTCTATGACCGCGCCGCCGCCCACGATTGCCGTCCTGCTCCCCCAGCTTCCGATGCCTGCCGAGAGCGCCTTCGTGTCCCCCGGCAGGAAGTCGATCAGCTCCTCCCCTACGTGGAGCTCCTTGCTGACTAGTCGTCTCACGAAGACATCATGTCCCTGACCGTGGGAACTCCCTCCGAGCCAGACCTTCACCCTCCCCCCCTGGATTGCTACCTTCGCCGACTCGCCATCGGACGAAGCCGGGATAAGGACAAAACAGGAGAAGCCGACAATCTCCTTCTTCCTCCTGCTTGCGTACCTGAACGCCCGAAGGGCTTCACTGAAGAATGGCTTGGATGGACCGACCCTCAAACCTGTAGGGGACCTGAAAGACCTGGAAGGCATGTTTCGGAGCCTCACCTCCGCCTGGTCGAGACCGACCTCGTCGGCCAGCCTGTCCATGGTCCTCTCCATGAAGTATGCAGCTTCCGGGCGGCCTGCCCCTCTGTAGGGTCCCAGGTTCACTCTGTTGGTCAGCACTGCCCTGGCGGTGACGTGGACCTTTGGAATGGAGTAAGGCCCCGTCAGCTGGAACGAGATCCATCGCGGCATCCAGGCGCCCCCTCCCATCGGAAAGGCCCCCGCGTCAATGAGGAGGTCAGCCTTCAGCCCCTTCATCCTGCCGTCCCTGTTTGCGAACAACTCCATTTTCGCGCGGACGCCACGCCCCTGGTCGGTCGCCATCAGGTGGTCGTACCTGCTCTCGACCCACTTCACCGGCCGCCTGAGCTTCATCGCCGCGTAGGCTGCGACCACGTATTCTGGGTAGATTCCCCCCTTGGAGCCGAACGCCCCGCCGGTGTCCATCTGCACCACTCTCACCCCTTCTTCCTCGAGTCCGAGAGACTCCGCCAGACCCTCCCTCCAGGAGAAGACAGACTGCGTAGAGCCGTAGACGGTGAGGACCGAGCCATCGTAGACGGCGACCAGCCCCCTCGTCTCCAGCGGATTGGGGGAGACCCTCTCCATCCTGAACGTATCCGCCACCGTTACCGGGGAGCTCAGCTTGAAGTCCCTCCCGGTCACGCTCTCGGCAGCCAGGTTGTCCTTGGTCGACGGGTGAATGGGCTCCGACTCGAGAGACTTCTCAGGATCCATGACAGGCCTCAGCGGCTCGTACTGGACGTCCACTTCCTCGGCCTTGTCTTCGGCTTCGTACCTGTCAGCGCCCAGCACTGCTGCCACGGGCTGGCCCACATAGCTGACGTACTTGGTGGCGAGGGCGGGGAACGGGACGGTCGATTCCCCTCCAGCGTCCTCCCCTACGGCTGCCATGTCTGCCTTGAGTTCGTGACCGTTTATCCCCCCGCTGACAGAGAGCACGCGAGCTCTGGCGTAGGGGCTCCTGACGAAGTGGACGTGCAGCATGCCCTCCATCCTGATGTCGTCGACGTACCTCCCTTTTCCCAGGACGAAGCGCTTCTCCTGGTCGTCTTGGGCCTGCACCTCGTTGGCCATGGGATTGCTTCCTGTATCGGCTCCAGAGAGATAAGGATTCATTGCGCCCGCGTCGACAGCGGCACCCGAAAAACCTCGAAATGGGCGACTGCGTATGCCCCGACGCGCGAAGCGACCAGGCCGAGTGCCCTAGTTATTAGCTAGAGAGCTGGCATTGGGAGGCGGCCTTGATGAAGTTCTGCACAAGGTGCGGTGCCCGAATCAGGCACCCTCCGAGCGGTCAGCCAGCAAGATTCTGTGCAAGATGCGGGGCGCCTGTTCAATCGATGGCACCCCGGAAGCCCAACCTTGTAGGAAATTTCCCTTTCAAGACCATGAGGCCGGGGCAGAAAGAAGTTCTCGATGAAATAGAAACGGCCTTGGCTCAATCTAAGAAATTTGTTATCCTTGAGGCTCCGGTCGGCTTCGGTAAATCAGCCATTGCGGCTTCCCTCTGCAGCCAACTCGGTTCTGCCTACCTGCTCACTTCCACCAAACAACTCCAAGATCAATACTCCAACGACTTCCGATTCCCAGTTGTCATTGGAAAAGTCAACTTCACATGCCTCGTGCCCACCACTTCTGGGAAGCATTTACCGTGCAGCCAGGGTAGATGCCAGGTCGACTGGAAACTCGCGGAGTGCCCACACTACCTCACCTTCGACGAATATGAGGAGCACAAACTTGGCGCGTGCAGAAGGGACGCGAAGTGCAATCACCTGAAGGACAACAAACTTTGCCACTACTACGCTCAGAAGTGGGATGCCTTTGCGGCCCCGGTGATGGTCGCGAATTATCCTTTCTTCCTTACCGAGTTGATGTACACGGAAGACATCCGGCACAGAAGGCTGCTAGTATGCGACGAAGCTCACGACCTTGAGAAACAGATGGTGGGCTTCGGCTCGTTCTCGCTGAGGAAGTCCCTGCTTCAGAACTACAGGGCAAAGGGAAGCGCGGCAGATTCCTTCATTGGTGACAAAGGCGAAGATGCCTCTGCATGGATGGAGCAGCTCGTAGATGCCAAGAAGAAGTTGGAACTCTTCATTGGCGAGAATATCGAAGACGGAGCCATGCAAGACCAGGTGGCATCATGCAAGAGTTCCTTGGCATCGCTCAAGACCTTCATCGAAGATCTCGAAGAGAATCCAGCGAACTGGGTCGTGGACAAGGTCCGCAAATCGACTGAAGATGGCTCCGTTGAAGAGGTGGTCTTTCAGCCCTTGGAAGTTGGAGCGTACACCAGCGGGCTCTTCGAGGTGGCTGACATTGTACTTTTCATGTCGGCTACCGTTTTCTCCAAGGATGTATTCTGCAGAACTCTCGGTATCCCTGAAAGCGAAGCCGCATTTGTCAAAGTGAAAGAATCTTCGTTTCCGGTTGAGAACCGCAGGATTCACCCCCTTGGAGTGGCCAGCCTGAGCAAGAGTGCAATGGACGCTCACATGGGAGAAATCGCGATGGCAGTAGATGAAATCATGACGCGACACTCGGGGGAGCGGGGAATCGTCCACACGACTTCGTACGCGCAGGACAGGTACATCAGAGAACACGTTTCTCCTCCCAACAAGGCCAGGCTATCCAGCACCGATGGGGTGGCCTCGAGACCTGCCCTGTTGAAAGCCCATGGTTCCAGAGATGATTCAGTCCTGATATCACCAAGCCTGAACCAAGGAGTGGATCTGAAAGACGAACTGTCGAGATTTCAAATCCTCGTCAAGGTGCCATATCCCGACCTGTCGGACAGAAGGACCCGAATCAAACTTGAACGAAACCCAGACTGGTACGACTGGCAAACGGCCCTGAGATTGGTGCAGACGTATGGGAGGAGCATAAGAAGCGAAACAGATTACGCAGTCACCTACGTTCTCGACTCGCATTTCCCACGGTTCGTCAGACAACATAGGGACCTCTTCCCCGATTACTTCCTCGAGGCTGTCCAATCTCGGGATGGTTCGGGGATCCGGGAATAGCTGTCCTGAGAGTACTGGGAATCCCTTTCGGTTATTACGGGCGAAGAATCACACAGTGGAGAATGGGCCTCCTCGAGGATCTGTCGAAGCTGTTTGCGCAGGAACAGAACGAGTACGGCACCCCCTCCACGACCCTGCGAGGCGAACAGGTGAAGAGTCGGGGAGAGAAACAGATTGCCGACTATTTCGCAAACAATGGAATCAAGTATGTTTACGAGTGGAAGGCACAGACCAACGCACTAATCTTCAAACGTACCTTCGCACACCCCGACTTCTACCTCCCAGACTACAATGTTTACGTCGAGTATTGGGGCCTAGTGGGGGCAACCAAGGAGTATGAGAGGTTGATGAGGTGGAAGATGGCCCAATATCACAAGAACCAAATCAAGTTCATCAGTCTGTATCATGACAATCTCCGGAACTTGGACTGGGCCTTCAGGGCAAAGTTCAGAAAGGTCGTTGGGACAGATCTGCCAGTCCGGTCACGTCTTGCGTCGAGCGGAGCCAGGTTCTGCATGAGCTGCGGGTCGCCGGTAGCACCGCCCGGCAGGTTCTGTACCAAATGTGGTGCTACCATTCAGTGATTCTCTGATTTCACGAGTTTCTGTTCCACTTCAAGCGGGTTCATTACGCCTCCGCCGGGAAGATGAAGCGTCTGCTGTGCATAAGGCTAAATCACGACCTCGCCATGTATTTTCGGGTTGCCACGATTCAGGATAACTTACACATCACGGAAGCGGATCTTCCACACCGAAGAGAAGCAATCTGAGATTATCGAAGCCCCAGACTTGGAAGATGCTCAGGCGAAGGCCCGCATCAAGTTAGGAAGTAGCTATCCTATCGGCTGGACGGTAAGCGTAGAAGAAATCCTTGAATGAATAGCTAATGGCGATTCTCTTATGAGGCATTGACCAGGATTGATTAGCGCAGAGGAGCCAAGGGCCATGAGGCTA
>DATFYS010000165.1:0-8271 GCA_035314885.1 Nitrososphaerales archaeon
CCCCCCGAGATGATCCAAATCCTTGGTTGACTCCCCTCCAATCGCTTAGGTACCTGCAAGGATTTGCATCTGGCGACGGTTGGATTTACCCTAGGCTCGACCGATTCAAGATTTTCGTATATGACGCCGAGTTTGCCAACACTATCCGTGCAATTCTGTATGCTGTAAAATCTGAATTCAGATTGACCGGTAGTGAGAGTAGAGGAATCGATAGGCTCACTGGCACACATGAATGGAGGTTCGAGCTGGGAGGCGCCTTTGCAGTCAGGCGTTTGGATTTGGGTCTCGCAAGGTCCCCCGAAGGGCTACACTTCCTAGCAGGCCTATGGGATGCCGACGGCGGGTGGTACTCACCTGACGAGAGTCACCCTTTGGGCCAAGCGAGGATATTTGGAGGTTCACATCTCATTCGGGTAGTCAAGCACCAAATGATGCTCCAATGGGGCATCGCTACAGGGAGGATGTCGATCGTGACCCACGCAGGGCATACGAGCAAGATTGGGGACTACACCCTCGTGACCAGAACGAATGTCTACGGAACTACTGTCAGAGCCAAGTGCATGAGGTTGTGGATCAACCTGATAGGCAGCAAGATGCTGCTCAAGTGCAGGCCGCAACTGTTCGCAAATCAGGATTCCGGCCTCCAAGAGAAAAGTTTCACACCTTAGTCTTGAACTTGTTGACTTAGCCTGTGATTATGCGGACGCTACTTTGAGGGCTAGTATTTGTCCGCGCGCGACAGATTGAAGATTATCAGGCTTGGCAAAGGCGATGACGTAAAGCCGAAGATCGCATCCACCATCAAGGAGATCGAGCTCCACCGGAGAGAGCTGGAAAACCTGAGGGGGAAGCTCGACCAGAGGAGGAAGTCCCTCTTCGACACCACCGTCAGGGCGATGATGGCCAAGGACAAGTCGAAGGCCGCCGTCTACGCCAACGAGTGGGCCGAGCTGAGGAAGGTGGGGAAGGTAGTCTACGCGAGCGAGCTGGCCCTGACCCAGGTGGTCCTCAGGCTCGAGAGCATCGTGGACGTCGGCGACGTGATGTCCCACATGACCATGGCTTTCAAGGTCCTGCGCAAGGTGAACAAGACCGTGCAGGGGCTCGTCCCGTCGCTGGACCAGGCGTCCGACGAGATCAGCACCGCTCTCACCGAGACCATGGCGGAGATGGGGAACGTCTCTCCCTCGATCAACCTCAACATCCAGACAGAGAGCGGCGAGGAGCTCGTGGAACAGGCCAGGAGGCTGGCAGAGGAGAGGTCGGACGAGATGAAGAGGACCCTCGCGGTATCGCCGAGGCAGATACAGCGAGAGGCCGAGTCCATCGACAGGAGGGTCCCGCTGCTCGCCACCGGGGACGAGGACGAAGATGAGATTGCGGCTCTGGGGACGCTTTACCGCTCCCGCCCGGAGCAGGACGCCGAGGAGCAGGTCCTCCAGTACGCCGCCATCCACAACGGAAACGTGGACGTGACCGACGTCTCTTCGGTCTTCAAGATGCCCTCTGACGAGGTCGAACAGGCGATGCTCAAGCTACTGTCCGAAGGGAGAGTGAAGGTGAACCAGTCGGGAGGCGCCGAGAAATGAGCGTAGTTGCTGCGAAGGAACTCGAGGACGACGCGAAGAAGTACGCCTCCGAGGCCATCCGCCTCGACTCGCAGGGGGCCCACGGGATGGCGATACAGATGTACCAGAAGGCGATAACGACCCTGGTCCAGCTCGTCCATCTGTACCCTGACTATCGTCTGAACAGACAGTATACCGAAAGGGCAATGGCGTATCAGGAGAGGGTGAAGGCCATACAGGCCGCCCATGGCCTTCTCCCTCAGGATCAGGCTCCCGAGGCCGAGTTCTCCCCCCAGGTCAGCCAGGGGGGCCCCACCAGCTCCAACGGGAAGGGTCCGCAGGTGGTGCAGCAGCTCAAGGCCTCCTTCAGCGAGCTCGTGATTACCGAGAAGCCCGACGTCAAGTGGAACGACGTCGTCGGCCTCGAGGACTGCAAGGGGGCAATCAGGGAGTCCATCGTGTTCCCGTTCCTCCGCCCCGACCTCTTCAAGCTCGGCTGGCCGCGGGGGATCCTGCTCTATGGGCCTCCGGGGTGCGGCAAGACCATGATCGCAGCCGCCACTGCCGCCGAGATCGACGGCTACTTCATCTCCGTGGACGCTGCCTCGATAATGAGCAAGTGGCTCGGCGAGGGTGAGAAGAACGTCTCCAAGCTCTTCGCCAACGCGAGGAAGATGATGGGGGACAACAAACCCGTGATGATATTCGTTGACGAGATCGACTCCCTCCTGGGGACGAGAGGCCAGGAGGTCGGCGGCGAGGTGAGGGTCAGGGACCAGTTCCTCAGGGAGACGGACGGGCTGAGCGACAAGGGGAAGAACCTGCACCTCTATGTGATCGGGGCTACGAACAAGCCCTGGCAACTGGACCCGCCGTTTCTCCGCAGGTTCTCCAAGAGGATCCTGGTGCCCCTCCCAGACAACGACGCGCGCATGATGCAGTTCAAAATGTACACCGCCCCCCTCACCCTTGACGAGGAGGTGGGCCTGGAGGTCCTCGCCAAGCTCAGCGACGGATACTCGGGGAGCGACATCAAGGACATCTGCCAGGGGGTTCAGCTTAGAGTCGTCAGAGAACTCTTCAACTCCGGGAAGGCCCTGGACAAGCAGACGCAGACCCGTCCCATCACCCTCGCCGACTTCAAGGAAGTGATGAAGACCAGAAGGCCCTCTGTCTCCGCCAGCATGCAGGCCGCCTACACCCAGTGGTCGGAGAACTTCAAGGCGCTGTAGGCGCGGTCAGCCCCGCCAGTGAAGGTTAAAAGCAGAGCCGGTCACTTCGAGCGGCCATGGTCGTCGACTTCGCGATTCGGAAGGCGCCGGGGCTCAAGCTTGCTACTAGGACGATGAAAGGGCCCTGGCCGGGGGACAAGGCGCTCAGGGCCGAGTTTGAGAAGGTGCTCGACTGGGCGAAGGCGAAAGGGCTGAGGACAGGAAGGTGGGTCTTCAGAGAGTTCGGCGACTACGGCACGCCGGCGAAGATGCGATATGAGGTCGGCATCGAGCTCCGCACCAAAGGACCGGTCCGGGGCGGAAAGGGGATGTCCGTAAAATCGATTCCCTCGTCCACGGTGGCTTCGGTCACCTTCGACCCGGACGTGGTTTCGCCCAGGGTGATTTATCACGGGCTGTCGGACTTCCTGAGATGGCTGAGGAAGGAAGGGAAGTTCAAGGAGTCGGGGCCGTACATGGAAGTGTACCCTGGCAATCCATGGACCAGCAAGAGGGCGTGGGCGCACACCCAGGTGCAGGTCCCCGTGAAGAGGTTGGGCGCCTAGAGCCTACTTCTCGGAGACATTCATTCCGAACTGGAGTCCACAGAGGGAGAAGGCATATCGGGACGCGCGATGCTGTCGCGCTGTGAGGCAAGAGTAGAAGAGACATGCCTGGACGACCCGCTCACAGCTTCCCGGTGGTCTCCGAGTCGAGATTCACAATCCGTTGCCCGTTCGTGCAAATCTTGTTTTCATTCTTGGGATAGGTGCCAGACTCTATAAGAGACGTTGGTTGCCCTCCAAAGAGGTAGGGTCGATGCCCGATCGGTTGTCCGTGATTGCTGTCATGCTTGTCCTTTCGGTCTCCGCGATTCCACTTTCGTCGCCGGGCTCGACTGCAGCTTCCGCCAACCTCGTGGCTAAGACAATAGCGGTAGGTAACGATCCTAACGGCATCGCCTTTGTCCCATCCAACAACGACGTATATGTGACCAACTACGCAGATGGCACAGTCTCTGTGATAGACGCGTCCACGAACAATGTCATCCAGACGTTCAAGGTCGGCGACAATCCCATTGGCATTGCTTTCGCCCCCTCTAACGGCGATGTCTACGTGGCCAACTCTGGTGACAGCACGGTCTCCGTGATAGACACCTCCACGAACAACGTGCTCCAGACTATCGCAGTCGGTCATGGTCCTGTCGCCGTAGCTTTCGCACCTGTCAACAACGACGTCTACGTGGCCAATTACTGGGACGGCAATGTCTCCGTGATAGACACCTCTTCCAACGCAGTTATCAAAACGACCAATGTAGGTCATCGCCCCAATGCTGTCGGGTTTGCTTCATCTAACAACGGAGTCTATGTGGCAAATCTCGGTGACCTGACAGTCTCCGTGATAAACGCCTCCACGAACAACGTGTTCGAGACGATCAACGTCGGCCTCTATCCCTATGGTGTAGCCTTCGCCCCGATTGACGGCGATGTTTACGTGACTAACTCAGGTGATAATACCCTATCTGTCATAAGCACGCCCGCGACTGTTCCTGAAGCCGTCACGGTCAACTGCCAGCCGGCGACAATTGCGCTCAATCCGATCGCCCGAGGCTATTCTAGAGTCAGGTCTGTGTGCACGGCAGCGGTGGAGGGCAAGACCTCGGTTCCCACAGGCTCGGTGAAGTGGAGCGCTGATATGCCCGGATGGTTCTCCCCCTTAGTCTGTTCACTGAGGCAGGGCGAGTGCGCTACCACCTTCACCAGCTCACTTTCGGGGCCGACGGTGATCACTGCGACATACAGGGGGAGCAGGGCGAACCCGCCGGGCTCGGGGTCCTTCGGGCTCTCTGTCTCCCCGGCTGTGCCCCGCACCATAATAACATGCAAACCTACCTTCGCAAAAGCGAATTCAACGAGGCTCATTGGTTGCGTGGCGCAGGTCATCGGGTTCAAGGCCACCGGGACAGTCCAGTTCTTTTACAGCGGAACAGGGACAGTCGCCTTCAAGACCGAAACATGCACGCTAAGCCGCGCTCACGCTTGCAGAGTGCTACTGCGGGCGATGACGCCGGGATGGGTGTTCATACAGGGGGTCTACAGCGGAGACTGGAACAACGAGCCCTCAGTCGGACCCCCATCGAATCTCAACATGATTAGGATACACCCCTGAAAGGGGACGCCCGCTCTGCGCTCGCAGCCTTCGGGACTCGGTTGCCTTTAATAATCAAGACGAGCAGTTCACGCTGACATGAGAGCTAGGGCAATGGCCGTGGGGTCCTTCCTCCTAGTCTCTGGGGCCACCCTGCTGGCGCTCAGCGTGATCCTTGCTTATCTGGGCACGGCTGGCGCGGGCTACGGGTTCTTCACAGGCAGCTACCTCAGCTTCCCGTACCAGAACTCCCTGCTGGATTGGCTCAGGTTCACCATCCAGCTGGCCTACGCCGGGGCGATCCTCTGTCCCATAGGGGCAGCCGCGCTGGCCTACGGCGTCGGGTCGGACCGGAAGAAGCAGGCGACTGGAAGTCCAGCCTGACTGCAGGTTCCGCCTCGGCTGCCTAACCTATTAATCGCCCGCGGCTGGGGCAATCAGGCATGCGCGAACTGCTGTCCCCTTCGGAACTGAAGTCGAAGGTGGGGGAGAAGGTCGAACTCTTCGGCTGGGTTCACGACGTCCGTGTGCTTGGCGGGATAGCCTTCGTCTTGCTCAGGAACACGAAGGGGATTGTCCAGATCGCCGCCCCCAAGAAGGCGGTCAAGCCGGAGCTCTTCGGCCTGATTGGGACCCTCAGACAGGAGGACGTGATCTCTTGCTCCGGGATGGTCAAGGAGAGCAAGGAGGCCCGGCTTGGGTTCGAGGTGATCCCCGAGGAGATGAGCGTGATCAGCAAGGCCGCAGCCCCCCTCCCCTTGGACCCTAGGGGGGTGACACCCGCAGCCCTGGACACGCGGCTCGAATGGCGGTCCCTCGAGCTGAGGAGGCCAGAGAGCAACGCCATCTTCCGGGTCGAGAACGCGGTGGTCGAGGCCTTCGAGGCCTACCTTCGCGAAAACGGGTTCATCCGGACGTTTACACCGAGTATCCTCGGCGGCATCTCTGAGGGGGGGTCCGAGGTATTCAAGGTTGACTACTACGGGAAACCTGCCTTCCTCCGCCAGGACCCTCAGTTGCACAGGCAGCTCACGATAGCCGGGGGCTTCGACCGCATCTACGACCTCGGGACGAACTGGCGGGCCGAGCTGTCCCACACCCCGAGGCACATGAGCGAGCACCGCACCATCGCGCCGGAGGTCGCCTTCATCAAGGACGAGAGGGACGTGATGAGGGTCCAGGAGCAGATGGTGGCCCACGGAATCAGAAAGGTCAGGGACAATTGCTCTGACGAGCTCTCGACGCTGAAGCTCGAGTTGGAGGTCCCGAAGGTCCCCTTCCCCGAGCTGTCCTTTCCGGAGGTGTACGGCACGCTGGAGGGGATGGGAAGGAAGCTTCCAAGGAACGAGGACCCCGACGAGGCCTCACAGAGAGCGCTTGCGGTGAGAGTGAAGGAAACCACCGGGTCTGACTTCTTCTTCCTGAACAGGTTCCCCTCTGCCGTGAAGCCGTTCTACGTGATGAAGGTGGACGAGGACCCGGAGTTCGCCAGGTCGACAGACCTGGTCTACAAGGGGCTCGAGCTCTCGTCAGGCGGCCAGAGGGAGCACAGGCACGACAAGATCGTGTCTCAGATCAGGGAGAAAGGGATGGACGAGAAGGGCCTGATGTGGTTCACCGAACCGTTCAGGTACGGCGTCCCTCCCCACGGCGGCTACTCTTTCGGAATCGAGAGGTTCGTCGCCTATCTCCTGAACCTATCGAACATCAAAGAGGCGGCCCTGTTCCCCAGGGACCCCGACACGCTCCAGCCCTAGCATCACGTGCGGAGCATCGCTTCGCGCTCCGTCTCCACCAGGAGCTCGATTCCCCTGGCCTGTCTCACCATGTCCCTGAGCTTCTCGAAGTCGCCGATGTACCTCTCGCTCCTGCGGGCGGGGACGATGACCTTGGTCCTCTTCCCTCCGTCGGTGAGCCAGACGGTGTTGACCGTGACCACCTTCGCCGGGAAGAAGATGTCCTCCAGGAACTTCCTGTCCGAACCCCCTGCGCCCACGACCCACACCTTCCCTTTCATCGCGCCATCGAGCTCCTGGGAGAGCTTCGGGTTCGACCTGAGGTGGGCGAGGTCCCCCGGCTCGAACTCCAGGACGTAGTTGCCCCCCGACTCGAAACTGCGCCTGAGCGTGACCCGGTTAAGCTCGTTGAAGCTGTCCGCAAGGTGGATCAGGGCCTTGGAAGCGTCGACGTCTGCTTTGGCGATCTCCCCGTTCTTCAGCTTGGACTCGCACTTCGCGCAAAGAATCCCGGTCTTCGCGTCGAAAGAGCAGATGGGGAGCTTTATCGGCAAAGTCCGAGTGGCCCGCGGCGACCCCACGGATAAGACTTATGCTGCGCGGATACGGTCTTTCAAGTGGGCGCGGAGGTCTTTCTACAGATAGGCAGTGGACTCCCCGTTCTTGCCCGCTAGGGGGCTCCCTTCTGGAGCTTTATTTCGATGGACGAGACATTGCTCATGCTGCCGGTGATGTTGCTCTTCACCTGCTCCGTGTTTATGGCGATTCCCGCGATTTTGATGTCTGTGGCGAAGCGCTTGGTCAGGATCTGCGCCACGTCGACGGCCCTCGAGATGGAATTCCCCCTGGCTTTCACCGTGATCCCGTCGCTCCCGTTTTGAATCTGTGTGAGGCATGCTAGGACGTAGGCCATGGTGGGCTTCTTTCCGACATAGATGGTGTTTGGTTCTCTTGGCGATGGTGACGGTTCTGATTCCATGTCGAAATTCGACCTTCGGACGGTATTTATGTGTGGTGGAGGGATGTTCCATTCCGAAGACGGCGACGGGCTTCAAAGCCCTTTTCGCCATCGCTAGGTTTAAGCTCGCGCAGCCGTCGCAGCTGACGTGCGGTTATTCGAGTATCAGGCGAAGGACCTGCTGAAATCGTACGGATTGCAGGTCCCAGCCTCCATCCTCGCCAAGGACGTGTCTGAAGTGAGGTCGGCCTTCGCGAAGCTCAGGCCCCCGGTGGTGCTGAAGGCCCAGGTCCTAGCGGGCGGGAGGGGGAAGGCTGGAGGGATCGTCTCCGTGTCGGACGAGGCGCATGCGGTAACGGAGGCGAAGAGAATCTTCGACCTGGCCATCGGCGGCGAAAGGCCTTCGTCAATCCTTGTCGAGGAGTCGTTTCAGCACGAGAAGGAGATGTACCTCTCCGTTACCCTCGACAGGGGGGAGCGTTCGTTCGTGGCGATCGCGGCCGTGGCGGGGGGCGTGGACGTGGAGTCGGTGTCGGACAAGGTCGTGAGGAAGATCCCACTCGCGGGGATCGACGAGGCGTTCGCCAGCGAAGTAGCTCGCGAGGTGGCTCTCTCCGGTCCTCAGGCAGAGCAGTTCTCGAAGATACTCG
>DATFYS010000166.1:0-11823 GCA_035314885.1 Nitrososphaerales archaeon
TGGCTGAGAACAACATCGTCAACGAGGTGGACCGCTACATCACCTGGCCAGGCCAGGCCCTGGCGTACAAGACGGGACAGCTCGAGATGATGCGCCTTCGTCAGCAGGCCCGGCGGAAGCTCGGAAGCAGGTTCGACATCAGGAAGTTCCACGACGTCCTGCTAGGGAACGGCGCAGTTCCGCTCAAGGCCCTGCGACAGCTCGTCGAAGCCTACTCCACTGCGTAGCCTGCGCCAAGGCTTATCACCGACGCCCGCCAGCGGGACATCATGAAGTCCCAGGCAGAGAAGGCAGAGGATTTCCGCGCGTTGCACGACCGCAAGAGGACGCTTGTCCTCCCCAACGCCTGGGATGTGCCGAGCGCGAGGATCTTCGAGGAGGAAGGCTTCCCCGCCGTGGCGACCTCGAGCGCCGGCCTGATGGTCTCACTAGGATATCCAGACGGAGAGGAGATCGGGATCGATGAGCTCGCGGCTGCGGTGGGGAGGATTGCAAAGGTGCTGACGGTCCCGCTCAGCGCCGACGTGGTGGGAGGGTTTGGGGCTACACCGTCAGATGTGGCGAACGCGGTCGGAAAAGTGATTGCCTCTGGAGCTGTGGGCGTGAACATCGAGGATTTCGTTCACGAGACCAAGACCCTGCTTCCCACGGAGAATCAGCTGTCGCGGCTCCGCGCCCTGAGGGACCTGCAGAGAACGACTGGGGTGTCTTTCGTGATCAACGCACGGACCGATGCCTTCAGGTTCGCGCCCGGGGAACAGGACGCCAGACTCAACGAGGCCATCAGAAGAGGGGCCGCCTACAGAGACGCGGGAGCTGACTGCGTCTACCCGATGGGGCTGGTGGACGCAGGGTCGATTGCAGCCTACGTTCAAGCGCTGGACTTCCCCATCAATGTGATGGTCAGGAAGGGGCTCCCACCGGTAGCCGAGTTACAGCGCCTAGGGGTGGCCAGGGTGAGCTTCGGCCCGAGCGCGTCCTACGCGGCCATGGGACTGCTCAGGCGGGCAAGCAGAGAAGTCCTTGAGAAGGGCACCTACGACGCCCTGACCGAAGGCGCGATCACCTTCGAGGAGCTGAACTCTCTGGCGGCTCCGAAAAAGACCGAAGACCAGTAGCTCATCCGCAGGTCTGACGCTCAGACCTTGATCCCGAGGATCTGTTCGATGATGTCAGACAGCGTGATCACTCCAACTATGCGCTCCCCGTTGAAGACGAATGCGATGGTGGTCCCGGCATCCTGAAGCTTCTCCATTACGGAGGGGAGGCTGTCGTCAGCGGACACCCGGGCCGGCTGGATCATGTAGTCGTGGATCTTCGAATCAATCAACTCTCTTGACATGGCCTTGGCCATCGTGTGGAACGTGACGGCTCCGATATACTGGTCTCTTTCCGGGTCGTACACCGGAATCCTCGGATGGCCCGTCTGCCCCATTATCCTCAGGGCGTCTAGAACGGTGGCGTTGCTGCCCACGGAGATAATCTGTGCTATTGGGGTAATGCTGTCCCCTGCTGTGCTCTTCGTCGAAGTGAGGGCAGTCCTGAGCAGGCGGCCGGCGTCCGGCTCGATGTGCCCGCCTTTTTCGAGCATCGTGACGACGTCTTCGAACTCGTCTGCGAGGTCCACTTCCTTGTAGCCGGGTTTACCCACTAAACGTTCCGAAAGCGACCGGGCGAAGGTCGTCATAGGTACCGCGATGGGAGCCAGAATTGACATCAGGATGATCGTCGAAGGTGCCAGGAGGAGGGACATCCTGAGCGCGTTTTCGATGCCTATGGCCTTGGGAAGGAGGTACAGCAGGGTCATGATGACGAAAGAGCCCGCTACGGCGCTGTAGATCCATCCGATGGGGCCGAAGTACTCGGCCAGAGTCAAGCCTATGGTGGAGGCGAGGATGACGTTCGAGACGGTGTCGATGAATGTTGTCACGGCGACGAGCCTTGTCTTCTCGCTCACGATTTCCAGGGCTTTCGAGGCCCGGGACGACCCGTCGCTGATTGCTGAGCTCAGGGAGAATGGACGCAGCGTAAGATAGGTGGCTTCGACAAGAGAGGACCAGAACGCGACGAATATGGCGGCTATCAGGGGGACGATGACAAGAAGCGACACCATCAGATGACGACCTCGGAGTGTGGGGGGTTAGCTGACAAGGGTGCCTATCTTTTCACCATGCACGGCCTTTACGACGCCACGTGGTTCGTTCCCATTGAGCACGACGAGCTTGACTCTAGATTCGAAGAGGTGCCCGACCGCAACGGGATCCACGATGCTGTGGATTCCCGGCCTATGGTTGCCCCCCAGCAGCTCCTTCATCTTCTCGTAGGTGATCCGGTCGAGCTTCTTCGCCTTCTTGTTGACCTTGGGGTCCTCGGTATAGATCCCGTTCTGGTCCGATGCCTTGACGAGGAGGTCTGCCCTCCATCTCTGGGCGACTATTGCTGCGACCGTGTCCGTGGTGATCCCTGGCTTGAGTCCTCCCATGACGGCCACCCTGTTCCTCGCCAGCCTCTGAAGCATCCCGTCGATGGAGGTAGGGACAGAGCTGACCCCTCCGAGCTTCATCGCCACGAGCCTGGCGTTGAGCCTTGACGCGTGGATCGCGATGGTGTCCTGCTGGTAGGGAGACAGACCCATGGCCGCCGCGGACTTGATGTAGTCGCGAGAGACCTCGCCGCCACCCACCACGACCCCGATGGAGTGCCCTTCGAAGTTCAGGTCAGAGATGACCTTGCCGTAGGCGTCCACCACCTTGGGGGAAGGGGGGGACCCCAGCACGGACCCGCCGATCCTGAGGACCGCTTTCATGTCGTGAATCTTCTCCTGTGGTTCTTCATGGGGTGATAGGTTTTATAAATGGGAGAGGGGTTTTGGTTCTGAGATGCCTGCTACCGCCGTTCCGAACGAAGTCCCTTCGGCCTGACTCAGGGGTAGCTCCGCATTGTCAACCAAGACGGACTCGGTTAGGTTATACAAGGTCAGGAAGCTCATCTCCGAGCTGAGCAGCAAGGAGGGAAGGGGGACTGAGCTCGTCTCGTTGTACGTCCCGCCGAAGAAGCCCATCCATGAGGTGATCGCCAACCTGCGCGAAGAATGGGGAACCGCCGGGAACATAAAGTCGGACACCACGAGGAACCACGTCCAGGACGCCCTCACGAAGACGATGCAGAGGCTCAAACTGTACAGGTCGGCACCCGACACCGGGCTGGTGATCTTCTCCGGGGCGCTTCCGACGAACGGTCTGGGAAGCGAGGTCGTCAACGTCTACGAGATCGTCCCGCCCAAGCCGGTGACGGCCTACCTCTACCAGTGCGACGACCACTTCCATCTCGAGTGGCTCAAGGACATGCTCAAGGAGGACAAAGTGTTCGGGCTCCTGGTGATTGAGGCGAGCGAGGCAGGCCTCGGGATACTAAGCGGAGACCGGCTCGAAATCCCCGATCTGATAACCTCCGGAATCTCCGGCAAGACCAGGAAAGGAGGACAGTCAGCCCGCAGGTACGAGCGGGGGAGGGAGATGGAGCTCACCTACTACTATCACAGGGTGGCCGAGCACGCCACCAGGGTCTTCATCGAAAACGCGAAGGTGACCGGCCTGATAGTCGGCGGCCCGGGGCCGACCAAGGACGATTTCCTGAAGGGCGGATACCTGCACTACGAGCTTCAGAAGAAGGTACTCGCTGTCATAGATCTGGGCTACTCCGGAAGGGAGGGGATAAGGGAACTGGTCGATAAAGCCGCGGATACCCTGAAGGATGTGAGGCTTGTGGAAGAGAAAAAACTGGTGCAGAAGTTCCTGGGCGAGGTCAACAGGCAGGGAGGGCTGGCGGTCTATGGCCTTCCGAGGGTGGTCGACGCCCTCAGAAGGGCAAGCGCAGAGGTGGTCCTGGTGTCGGATGATTTCGATACCGTGCAACTCGACGCCAAATGCAGGAGGTGCGGGACCGTGAAGAGCGAGATGGTCGCCTCTTCTAGAAAGGTGCAGAAGAAGCAGGAGATGCTTTCCGCGCCCTGTGCGAACTGCGGCGCCGTAGAATTTGACATTGTGGAGAAGGACGTGGTGGACGTGCTGGAGGAGCTCGCCTTCCAGGTAGGTTCCAAGGTGGAAGTCATCTCTTCGGGGACCGAGGAGGGGAGCATGTTCAAGAGCTTCGGAGGAGTCGGCGCACTACTCCGCTACAGGGCGGCCTAGTCCGCGTCCACAGTCTCTGGCGGCACGGTCTGTCCGACCACGAACACGTTGTACGATGTGCCTTTGGAGACGGTGACACTTGGCCTCACGGTTGTGAGCGGTCCGGAGTAGTTGAAGTGAACAGAAGCGCCTGGGGCGAGAGTGTAACCCGCGGTGTCGAGGACTGACATCATCGGCCCGGTGCCATCGGTGTGGAGAATCTGGAGTGTACCGTCAGGCTGGACGACGAAGACGAATGAACCCGAGAGAGCTGCAGTGGCCGCGGCGGCTGTTGCCAACTGCGAAGCCGGAGAAACCACCAACATCCTCAGATCGAAGGGCTGGGAGCCGTGGTTAGTGACCTCGAAGGAAAGCGAGTTTGACGCAAGGAAGATTGCGCTGATCGTGATGTTTCCATGACGGGCATTCATCAGAGGCTGGCTCCATGTGTGCCCGGCTAGCGGGGTCTTGTTCTGGAGGACAGACATCGAAGGGCTGACCTCCCCCTGGGGGACCGGGAGTGCTTTCGCGTCCGCAGACATCACCAGTCGGGGGTTGGCACGGTCCCCTAGGTTGAGGACGGTCGGCAGTATGTCAATCAGGACAACTGAGGCTTTCGAAGGATTGATCGAAAGTCCTCCGGGCATCGTCGCCACGAGCCTGCCGCCGCTCACCGTCGCGCTGTAGTTGACCCCGTGGAATTCGACCCTGGCGCTGGAAATCTCGAAAGCTATCTGATCGTAGTTCAGAGCAGGGATGTTCGCGCTTGAAATCGTCTCGCTGATGTTCACCAGGCCCAGCGTCTCTAGGGTCCCCTGGGCGCCCAGCGTTTCCCAAACCCCCTGTCCGAACCCTGCGGGGTGCAGTCCCAGATAGTCGTAGGTGACATACACCGCCGTAACCCCCTGGGGGACGTTGGACGGGTCTGTCAGCATCACCGAAAGAACCCCCGAAGCTGCTGGGGTAATGACACCCAGATTCGCCCCTGCGATAATCGCTGCACTAGCCAGGACTACCCCGGCAATTCCGTAGGCGGCGGCCCTTGTCCGAAGGTTCAATCCTTGAGGCAGCGAGCCCTAGGGATATCAATCAACGTTTTTGAACGTGAATGCGACGGCTGAATTGAGATGGAGGTCCATGGGCGAAGCGCCTAGCCAGGAGGAACCCAAGCCCGGGCCGGCCGAGAAACGTACCCAGGGCATGGTCGATGCCGTCTTGAAAGGCAATACTCTGAGGGTCTATGTTTACGCCCTGAAGAAAAGGAAGGTCGGAGTCAGGGAGGTTCAGAGGGCGCTCCTGATGTCGAACCCGTCTCTGGCCCAGTATCACCTGAACAAGCTGAGGGAACTCGGGCTCCTTACAGAGAACAATGGCGAGTATCAGATTTCAAACGAGGTGAAGGTTGACGTGATGAGGGACTTCCTGAGGGTCGGGACGCTGATCGTCCCCAGGTTGGTCTTCTACGCCGCCCTGTTCACCGTCCTCGCAGGATACCTTACCCTGACGGCATACCCTTACTTCCAGCTGCTCCCCATTCTAGAGTGGTTTTCCACGGCGCTGATATTCGCCGCAGCCGCCTTCTGGTACGAAGCCGTCAGGGCGTGGAGATCTGCTCCATCTGCCTGACAGGACTGAATTGTTTTTATCCGTCAGCCTCTCTGACAGGAATGGTATCCGTTGATTAGAATCGGCCTGATTGGCAAAACCAACGCTGGGAAGACGACGCTGTTCAATTCGATGACTCTCCTTTCGGGGGAGGTGTCCAACTATCCATTCACCACGAAGTCTCCCGAGATGGGAGTTGCAAGTGTGGTGACGACATGCGTCCACAAGGAGTTCGGGGTCACAGACAACCCCACAAACTCGAAGTGCGAAGATGGATGGAGGTTCATCCCCGTCGAGGTGACCGACCTCCCTGGCCTGATCAAGGGGGCCTGGCTGGGGAAGGGACTCGGAAACCAGTTCCTGAGCGTGGCCGCCCAGTCTGACGCGCTTCTGCATGTGGTCGACGCGTCAGGAAGCGTCGACAAAGACGGGAAGATCTCCGAGCCCGGGACGGGCGACCCGATGGCAGACTTCGACGATGTCGAACTCGAGTTGGTCCTCTGGTATTCGAGGCTCTTCACACAGAACCTCCCGAAGATCTCCAAGCTCTCGAAGACCCCGGGATACGGGGTTCCCAGCGCCGTCGAAGAGGTCATGCATGGAATCGGGGTGAGGAAGGAGCACGTGATATGGGCGATGCAGGAGGCGCTCCTTAGCGAGAAGCCGTTCGACTCATGGGGCGAGAAGGACATCCAGAACTTCTGTTGGTCACTGCGCGAATACTCCAAGCCGACGCTGCTAATCGCGAACAAGATGGATCTTCCTTTTGCCGCCGAGAACTTTCAGCGGCTCAGGGAGAAATACAAGGGGCTCATCGTCGTCCCCACGAGCGGGGAAGCGGAGCTCACCCTGAGGAGGGCCGAAGCAAAGGGACTCATCAGGTATGTCCCCGGAGAAGAAAGGTTCGAGATACTGAAACCGCAAGAACTGAACGACGCACAAAAGAGTGCCCTCGCGTACATCAAGCGGAAGGTCTTCGGAGAGTATCTCAGGACCGGTGTCCAGTTCGCCCTGAACATCGCAGTCTTCAAGCTGCTGAAGATGAACGCGATCTATCCCGTCGCGGACGCGGAAAAGCTGGCCGACAAGGAGGGGCGGGTCCTCCCGGACGTCTATCTGATGCCGACGGGGTCGTCGGTGGAGGATCTGGCGAGGACCATACACACCGACCTCGTGAAGGGGCTCGTATACGCCGTCGACGTCAGGACGGGGCTTCATCTCCCCACCAACTACGTTGTGAGGGACAGGGATGTCCTCTCCATCGTGTCGACCGCGAAGAGAGGCTAGCCTTAAAGAGCTGAATCGGGTCATTCTTCATCGTTGTCTCTCGGAGGGCCACAGCTGTCAGACCTTGAGCTGAGGTATCCATTCGCTCCCCGCTCCAGAGAATTCTTCAACTCGGTCACCGTCGACGAAAGGCTGGCCAGCGGGGACGTTGTGGAGCAGGCGGAGAGGCGGCTGATGAGCGCCCTGGGGCGGGGAAGGTACGAGTCTTCGATGGTGAAGGACGTCGAGTTCTCGGGCTTCTTCGCAGCGGCGCTTGTGGCGAGCCAAGACCCTGTCCTGACGTCGAAGTTCTCGAAGAAGGAGGCCGAAAGGGCGAGAGAATATTTCAAGGGAGAGACTCCGAAGGCGAAGGCTGTCGCCCTGGCCGAGTGTTTTGGCGCGACGGTCAGCTGGGAAATGGCTGACGGCCGGGCGAAGTTCGCAATTCCCTTCGAAGGCTACCTGACGCTCGTGGCAAGGTACGAACTCGGGCGGCTCCCGAAGTGGAAGCTGGCAAGGCAGGGGTTGGACAAGGGGATAGTGCGGATGACTGACAACATGGTCAACGACTTCTTCGGAGACTGCGCCCAGGGCGCCATCGGCGCTGGGGTGAAGAACCTGCGGAGAGGACAGCTGCCCAAGCAGCTGCAAGGGGTGAAGACCAGGGTGTTGCAGTACGTGCCGACCCCGAGGCCGCGGGCTGGGAAGGGGTACGAGTATGTGGAAGAACTCCTGAAGCACCCCGTCTCTGACGGGAGACACCGGATGGTCTGGCTGGTTCTTGCCCCCTACCTCGTCAACGTGAAGAAGGTCGACGACGAGGAGGCCATCGACAAGATCAGAGAATTCGTATCGGTGGCAGGAGAGACCAGGGACCTCAAGCGGTTCGTGGAGTACAATGTGAGGAGGGCGCGACGTAACGGGCTGCTTCCCCCCACCTTCTCGACTCTGAAGACCGAGCATCCCGATGTCTTCTCGCTCCTCCCCAAGGAAGTGGTTGTCCCCGCTTCAGCCGCCAGGGAGAAGGGTTCTGAGAAGAAACAACCATAGTGGACATGACTAGTGTTGGAAAGCAAATCTTTCGGCTGGACTGGAGTTCAGGTAACCTCGCTGGGGATGGGAACCTACTACGACTTCCCCTGGATTATCAAGGCCAGGATGGGGATCGTTGGAGGAGAGGAAGCGAAGGTCGCCGCCCTGAGGGCGGGGCTTGAAGGCGGCGTCCGTCTGATAGACACTGCCGAAATCTACAACTCGGAGCCGCTCGTCGCGAAAGCTATCGAAGGGTCTCCGAGGGAGAACCTGTTCATCGCCACCAAAGTAATGTTCCTACACCTCCGCCATGACTCGTTGGTGAAGTCCCTCGAGAGGAGTCTGAGGAAGCTTAAGCTCGGCTATGTCGATCTTTACCAGGTCCATCAGCCAAGCCCTTTCGTCCCCATCAAGGAGACGATGGCTGCAATGGAAGAGATGGTGGACAGGGGCCTCGTCAGATACATAGGTGTCAGCAACTTCTCGTTGTCGCAGATGATCGAAGCGAATGGTTCTCTGAAGAAATATCGTCTGGCTTCGACCCAGATGCCCTATCATCTTGCGGACAGACGGATGGAGAAGGAGATTCTACCATATTGCATGAAGGAGGGGTTGGCACTCCTGGCGTACTTTCCCCTGGGCCATGGGAAGCTTGTCTCTGGGGAAGTCCTGACCCGAGTCGGACAGAAGTACGGCAAGACCGCATCGCAGGTTGCGCTCAACTGGCTGCTCTCTCAGGAGAACGTCTTCCCCATCCCAAGGGCTTCTACCAAGTCGCACGTCATCGAGAGCCTCGGTTCCGTCGGGTGGAGATTGTCCGACGAAGACAGAGCCGAGCTGGAAGAGTCATACAGGTAACGGCTTAAATCGGCAGAGGGGTCGGGTCCGGATAGGCGGGTGAGTCACTTCCACCCGATCCGCCTTACAAATCACGGTGTGGGAGGGAATAGAAAAACGAGAAAGTGGACATCGAGGGATTTGGCACTAGCCGCCCTGCTGGCGGCACTGTACTCTGCCTACGTCTTCTACCTCGCGGTGACGAGCTTCGGGCCCTTGCAGGTGAGGGTGGTCGACGCCCTCCTCCCTCTTTCGATCGTCCTCGGGTTCCCCGCGGTAGTAGGCGTCACCATAGGGTGTTTCATCGGTAACCTGCTGGGGAGCCCTATCGGAATCGTGGACGTCGCGGGCGGGACGGTGGCGAATTTCATAGCGGCGTCCTTGGCGTGGGGGATCACTCGCAGGAAGTTCCCGGGGGGCTGGCTGTTGGCCATTGGGGTTGAGATAGCCACAGTCACGGTTATCGTGGGGAGCTACCTGGTGGCCTGGGCAGCCGCCCCTGGCGTTCCACTGTGGGTCGGCTGGCTGGAATTCCTGGGGAGCGAAGTTCTAGCTGTTGGGGTCCTTGGATACCCCCTTCTCAGGGCCGTCGACAGGGCCACGAGAGGGAACGCCGGCCGAACGTCTCAAATCCCGTCCTAACTCTCATATAGGGTCGGACGCCACAGCCTGCTTCCGCTTGCAGCCACAATTCACAGCGAAGCTTGAGGCTACTACATGGGACCCCAAGCTTGAAGCTGAGATGAGGCAGATCTGGGACAATGAAAGAATCTTCGAATTCAAGCCTTCGGGAAGCAAGAATCGCAATTTCGTCCTCGATACCCCGCCCCCATATCCCTCAGGGAAGCCTTGGCACCCTGGCGCCCTGACACAGTATTCTCAGATCGATATGATCGCCAGGTCGGCGAGGATGCGGGGCCTCGACGTGCTGTACCCGGTCGGCATCGACAGGAACGGGCTCCCGGTGGAAATCTTCGCGGAGCGGAAATACAGGGTGCAGATGCGGAAGACCCCTCGTGAAGAGTTCATCAACCTCTGCAAGCACGCGTTGGACGACCTAGAAGCGTACATCATCGGGCTGATGAAGACCATCGGCATCTCCGGAGATTTCTACAACAAGTACAGAACTGATTCTGAGGATTACAGGAAGCTTACGCAGTGGTCCTTCATCGAGCTCTGGAAGAAGGGACTCGTGTATCTGGCGAACAGGCCGAACAACTACTGCGTCGACTGCAACACGACCATCGCAGATGCGGAAATCGAGTACGAGGAGTTGCCGACCTACCTGGTGACCAACACATTCAGGGTAAAGGAGAGCAAAGCGGAGCTCCCCGTGGCCACGACGAGGCCAGAGCTGCTCGTTGCCTGCCAGACGCTGGTGGTCAACCCGACAGACGCAAGGTACCGCAAGCTCATCGGAAAGACTGCCATCGTCCCCATCTACAACAAGGAGGTGCCGATAAGGGGCCACAAGAGCGTCGACCCGAAGTTCGGCAGCGGAGTGATGATGGTCTGCAGCTACGGGGACTACAACGACGTGCTGCTGTTCAGGGAGTTCAAGCTGAAGGAAGTGGTCGCCATAGACATGGACGGCAAGATGACGGTTGCCGCCGGGAAGTACGCCGGGGTCTCCGTGAAGGACGCCAGGTCCCAGATAATCCAGGATCTTCAGGAGACGGGAATCGCGACCAAGGTGGAGCAGATCCAGCACAGGACTCCGCTCTGCGAGCGGAGCAGGACCCCCATCGAGATAATCCCCATGGAGGAGTTCTACCTCAAGCAGCTGGAGTTCAAGGCGCCTCTGAAGAGGATGGCCAACAGGATGGAGTTCCATCCGGCGATGCACCGCCAGATCCTGCTGGACTGGATGGACGTGCTCACCACCGACTATCCGATCTCGAGGCGGAGGTACTACTCGACTGAGATACCTGTATGGTACTGCAGCAAGTGCAGCACCCCGCATCTGCCCAAGCCCGGGGTCTACTACCGCCCGTGGCGGGACGAGGCCCCGTTCAAGAAGTGCAAGAAGTGTGGCAACACGAAGTTCGTCGGGGAGACGAGGACCTTCGACACCTGGATGGACTCGAGCCTGTCGCCGTATTACATCACGAAGTACCTGAAGAACAAGAAGTTCCACACCCTCACCTTCCCCACGACGATGAGGGTACAGGGGAAGGACATCGTCAGGACCTGGCTATACTATACGATGCTCAAGTCGTACCAGCTGACCAAGAAGGCCCCGTTCAAACACGTCTGGGTCGGAGGACTCGGCCAGGACGCACAGGGGCGGGCCATGAGGAAGAGTTTGGGGAATTTCGTCGACCCAGAGCCCGTGCTGACGAGGTACGGTGCGGACGCGTTCAGGTTCTGGGGGGCGTCGGAGGCAGGGCTCGGATTCGACTTCAGGTTCAGCGAGGAGAGGATTGCGGGAGCTGGCAAGCTGCTGACGAAGCTCTGGAACACCTGCAGGTTCATCAGCTCATTCCCGGTCCCGGAGCGCCCTGAGCTTACCTGGACGGACAAGTGGATGCTCAACGAGCTCGGCAAGCTGACCGAGGATTGTCTGAAGGCCTACGAGCGTTTCGACGTCTTCACGGTGTCGACAAAAATCAGAGAGTTCCTCTGGAACGTGTTCGCTTCCAACTACATCGAGATGGCGAAGGGCAGGGCCTACGGTGACGGCGTGACGAAGGAGGAGCAGGAGGCCGCGTGGTACACGCTCCACCAGGTGGTGAAGACCTTACTGCTTCTCCTAGCTCCGGTAACCCCGTACATCACCGACTATGTGTGGAGGAAGCAGTACGGCACACAGAGCGTACACCTCGAGCCGTTCCCGAAGCCGGAGCGATTCGACGTGACGGAGAAGGTGAGCCAGAGCATAATGGAGTTCAACGCACAGGTCTGGAAGACCAAG
>DATFYS010000167.1:0-4230 GCA_035314885.1 Nitrososphaerales archaeon
CGAGCCGCCTGGGGCAAAGCCCACATTTGCTTTCAAAGGTTAAGAATCAACTCCGGTCGGAGCGGGCTCGGGTGCCGCGGTAGCTCAGCTGGTTAGAGCGTTGCCTTGGTAAGGCAAAGGTCGTGAGTTCGAATCCCACCCGCGGCTTTCTTGACTACGTCCCCTCACACTTGGAGCTGGGCGGCTCGAACCGAAGTGCCGAGGGGGGGATTCGCACCCCCGACCCCCAGATTTCATCCCAGCCCAGGATTATGAGTTTCACCCATTCGGGTGTAGCCTGGTGCCATAACTAGGCTAGGCCACCTCGGCACTGGGATGAGAGGGCCACCGGTTGGCGTTAAAAGCTCATCACAGAAAGCTGGCTCGAATCCCACTCGGCACTCCAGCAATCCTTATTATCGGAAACCGGGGCCGCAGCCCGAATTGCACCTTCCGACTCTGGACATCAGTAGCTACTACAGTTTTCTGAGCACGACCATGATCGTCCTTTTCATCATAGGTTTGGTCATAGTCTTCGTCTACGAATACGAAGCACTTAGGCGCTCCAAAGTCTAGGAACGGCCGCGCAGCCTCTCGATTACGGTAAGGTTCGAAACCTGGAGAACCCAGACTCCCATGTTGGTGGGTTTCACCACCGCCCCCACCACCCTCAGCCTCTCGCCTGGCTGAATCCCCGAAACCCTCCCCGAAATCTCCCTCCATGCCACCAGCTTGTTCTCTCCGGTGTCATCCCCGATCACGAGCTCTCCCTTCTTCACTGTGGACCCGTCCCTCAGACGGACGTCGTCCACGCTCCCCTGAGAAAGGGCTATGACCTCGACCATGATCTGGGCTCCTTCTCCCTTCGCGTCCTTCAGTTTCGTGACGAGGTCTTCCAGCGGGGGGAACGAACCCCCTTGAATCACCTCCAGCGAGCCAGGGGTCCTGCAGTAGAACCTCTCGTCGCTCTGGGAATCGGGGAGCAGGCCCACAACATCTCCAACGGAAGGCTCTGCCACTTCACTCCCGAGCTCTACGGTCTTGACCCGCCGGTTCTTGTCGAGGGCTAGAACCACCTTCCCCTTCACGCCGGGGCTTACCGACACCACCCTCAGCTGTTCCCTCTCAGGGGGTGGGCCTAGGATTATGGCGCTCCCCGCGTCCCCGTGAATTTCGAAATCTCCATTGTTGGACCGTCTCACCCTCACATTCGTAATCGTCACCTTCTGCCCCTTCCTCAACTCGGGCCTTGCCGACGGGCTCCAGATGACTACTCTCACCTCGTCTGTACCGTCACCCACTACTCCGAACTGGAAGAGCGAACCCTGGGATCCATCTGACCTGGTGAACTCGCTGAAACGCGTCTCCGAGTTGACAGTGCATTCGACGGCCACGAGAGGCTTCTCTTGGGAGAGCTTCCCGAGTTTAACAGCAGCCGTCGACAGCGCCGGGAACCTCGCGGCAATCTTCTCGTCGGAGACCACCTCCACCCTGCCTCTCGATCCAAGGTTCAGGTTTGGCTTCCCGTCCAGCCCCTGCTTCACATAGCCGCTCACTACCCTGACAACGGACCCGGGCTCAAGGCCGGCCTTGCCCACCTCGTCAGATTTCTCCTCCCAGGCGGTAAGTCTCACCAGCTGCCCGCCGTCGAAGAGGACCACCCTCCTGTACTTCCCGGTTCCTCCTGCCTTCTTGTTGTAGGTTGACTCGGGATAGACTGCAAGGACCCTCCCCACCACCGTCACATCGTTGGCGCCTACGTAGAGATCTTTGATGCTCATGTCAGCCGAGGATTCCTCCTTCCTGAGCGAAACACCGAGCTCCCCTGCCACCAGAAAGAGCGCCCCCTGGTCGGTAAGGTACCCCGCGCCGACGGTCTGCTTCTTGTCCTCTATGCGACGCATCAGCTCGTCGCGGTTCAGCTCCGGACGGCTTTGCAGCAGCTCCGCCACGAGAGATTCGAAATCGTACATAGCTAGCGTTTCGTCGTCGCCGTGTTAACCTCGGCAATGCCCTCTTCCATTATGTCGAGCCCTTCGTTCATCTCTTCTTCTGAGATGTTCAGCGGCGGGATGAATCGGAGGACGTTCCTACCGGCCATGATAACTAGGAGTCCATGCCTGAAGCAGTAGTCCATGACTGCCCGTGCTTCCTGCTCTCCCCTCACCTTCGTACGTTTGTCCTTCACGATTTCAATCCCTAAGAAGAATCCCATCCCTCTCACATCGCCAACGATTTCGTACTTCTCCTTCATTTCGAGGAACCTCTTCTTCGCCTTGCCTCCAAGTCTGTTCGCATTCTCCATTAGCCGTTCAGACTTGATAACCTCCAAGGTGGCGAGGGCTGCTTCAACCGCGACGGGGTTTGCCCCGAAGGTGGAAGCGTGCTGTCCCGGCCTCCAGCTCTCCATGATCTCGGCCTTGGCCACCATGGCCGACAGCGGCATCCCCGAAGCAATGCCCTTGGCAATGGTCACAATATCTGGGACCACTCCGAAGTGTTCGATTCCGAACCACTTTCCGGTTCTTGCCATCCCGGTCTGCACCTCGTCTGCGACGAAGAGGACGCCATCCTTCCGCATGAACTCCATCTTCTTGAAGTAGTCAGGAGGCGCCGGCACATAACCCCCTTCTCCTTGGATGGCCTCGAAGAAGTAGGCCGCTATGTCGTCGACCGGGACGAACTTCTCGAGATATTGTTCCTTGAAGTAGTCAACGCAGTAGTAGTCGCACTCTGGGAAGGTCTGCTTCCAGGGGCACCTGTAGCAGTAGGGGAAGGGGAAGTGCACGGTGTCCGGAACCAGGGGGAGCGAACCCTTCCTTTGCATGGGTTTGCTCGCCGTCAGGCTCAGGGCTCCCATGGTCCTGCCATGGAACGCCCCTGTGTGCGCAAGAAAGATGGGACGCTTTGTGTAGTTGCGCGAGAGCTTCATGGCTGCCTCGACCGCTTCAGCCCCGCTGTTCCCGAAGTAGACCATCTTCCTGAAATCGCCAGGCACCAGCGAGACGAGTTTCTCTGAAAGCTCTACGAGGTTGTCGTAGTAGAAATCGGTGTAGGAGAAGTGGATGAACTTCTGCGATTGCCTTTGAATCGCCTGGACCACCTTGGGATGCGTGGAACCGGTGCTGAGGACGGCGATGCCAGTGGCGAAGTCGAGGAACTGGTTACCATCTACATCCTTCACCAAAGCTCCGTGAGCCGAGTCAACGACCAGCGGATAGAAACGGGATATTGACGGTGAGACGAACTTCGCCGTCCTGTTCACGACAGCTTGGCCCTTTGGCCCAGGAAGCTTTCCGCTGACTTTGGCGAACTTTCTTGCTTTCATAGAAACCTAGCTCCGCCGCGATTCTGGGGCTAAAATAGATTCTGCCTAATCTCTGGGAGTCATGAACAACTGGGCCGCGAGACGCTTACTGGGGTATTGAGAGCTCTATCTCGATAACGGGGAGGTTCAGCTGCCTCCCGTCCCGTGAAGTGACGTTCTCACCGTCGATAGTAATGTTCGAGATTCGGACTTCGCTCATGAAACGCTTGCGGAGGACCTGAGCCACTTCAACTGACATGTTGATGGCTTCACCTCGGGCCCTCAGGACCACCTGTCGCGCACCGCCGTTGAACATGGTGATGCAGGCGGTTACGTAATTCAGGAGTGGCTTGCTCTGGCCGACGATGACCGTCTTCCTTTCTTCAGACAACGTTAGGAAGCAGTGCCACACTTCAGCCTATAAACGCTCGTTTTTGGAGTCGGTTTCTCTCACGCCGCTGCAGCAACACGAACCGCAGCAACAGCATCCACAGCACGCCAAACAGTTCACCTCTGACCATGCCAAGGGTGATGAGGGTAGTTATTGACTAACTAGGTTGGTTACCCTCGATCTTACCCATCAAAATAACAGGTTTCCATACATCAATTCATCAGAACCCTTTCAAGATGGGTAGTGCTGGTCATCCTTTATCGTTTCTGAGAATTGTGCTGGTAGGTTATTAGAGACTCGTGGATAGAAATCGAAAATGAAGATGAGATCTTGGCTCATCGAAATCTACGAGAACCGAAGATTGCCGAACGACTTTGGTTAACGCATGCCTTCTTTCTTGGAACTGTCTTGGCGTTGTTCAGTCTCTGTTCCCAGCCAGTTTTCGCGTGGCAATTGGGAGCGACTTCCTACAACGCTTCTGGCGGAATCGGCGTCCAGTCGAATACCGAGCTATCGGGACAGAACGCTGGAGGGTGGATATCATCAACGGCTT
>DATFYS010000168.1:0-2158 GCA_035314885.1 Nitrososphaerales archaeon
AACGAACTACTGGAGCCGATAGGGTTTGAGAGCCACGTGAAGGCCAAGAAGAGACAGCTGTTCAGCGTCCACGCCCGAGGAACACCCCTCGATAGCCTCCTCCACACCAAAGGCTTCAATTCGTTGGACCTTCTCCCGATGGTCATCCTGCCGAAGGCGGGAGTGCACTTCAAACCCGTCAGCGAGGAGGGTGTCTTCTGGATCGCCTGCGAGGACGAGGTCAACCGACCCTTCATCGACCTGCCGGAGCACAACCTCGAGAAATATCAGGCCGAGCAGAGCTACTATGAACGAAGCGTTTACCCGATCTTGACCTCCTACTTCCCTGAATTCAGGAACTCCGCAGTGAAGGCGATGTGGGCGGGACTGTACTCGTACAACACGGTCGACAACCTGCCGTTCGCATTCAGGCACAAGAACCTGATCGTTGTCGGCGGGGACAGCGGGAGCGGCATCATGAAGGGTGATTCGCTCGGAAGGATTGTAGACGCGCTGTACCGTGAGGAGGAAGAAGCCCAGCTCTTTGGAGAAGTCAGGTACGGCGCTTCAAAGCTAGGATTCGAAAAGAGGAACGTCGAGAGGGAGGAGTGGGTCATCTGACTCCCGCCTGGACAACATGACCGCTAGGGTGTTTTCGGCGTCCGGCCCCTGGGCGCCAGTTCCATTGCCCGACCTGTAGGTCTCTGAGGACCACGACCTCTCGGCACGAAGTCGAGAATTCAAATCTAGATTCATTCGCCTGCGAAACGCCGGCGCTTCGGAGATTCGCGTTCCCCGTCGCAGGGAACGCTTAGATATCATGGCAAGCCATCACGAATTGGGGGGTAGCAGTTGCCTGGGAGGAGTGGTGTTGCGCTCCTGCAGGTGGGGAACGTCCTGGCTTTCATCGCAGTGATCATCATCAACTCGCTTGCTGGCAGCACCAGGCTTCTCGGTGGCGTGAACACCGCCGACGTTTCAGCACGCTACTCGTCCCTGATAACGCCGGCCGGTTTCACCTTCTCGATTTGGGGGGTCATCTATACACTGCTGGCGGTCTTCATCATCTTCCAGCTGCTGCCCAAGCACAGGCAGGACGCGTTCAACGGGCAGGTCGGCTACTTCTTCATCCTGAGCAGCTTGTTCAACATCGCATGGCTTTTCCTCTGGCAATACGAATACATCGTAGCTTCCGTTCTGCTGATATTCGCTCTGCTCGCGGCGCTGATTGCGATCTACCTGAGACTGGGCGTGGGGAAGTCAGAGGCTCCTCGCGCGGAGAAGCTATGCGTTCATCTTCCTTTCAGCGTCTACCTTGGCTGGATCACCATTGCCTCCATCGCTGACGTTTCAGCCGCGCTTGTATCGGTCGGCTGGAACGGGCTGGGCATAGCTCCAGTCACATGGGCGCAACTCGTCACCATCATTGCAGTGGGGATTGCCTTGCTCGTGCTAGGGACCAGAAGGGACCCCGCCTACGGCTTGGTCATCACGTGGGCGCTGATCGGGATAGCGGCCAACCAGCTTGGGCAGCCTGAACTCCTCACTGTGACGGAAGCTTCCGCCGTCGTGGTGGCCGTAGCGACTATGGCGGTGCTCTTCTTCACTCTCGTTCGACCCGCGAAGAATCCCGCTGGATGAAGCAGTACGGTCTCCGCGCTCACGAAGAGTCGGCCAACTCGGCCGTTCTAGGCTAATTCAAGGCCCTGGGAGGGATTTGAACCCTCGATCGAGAGGTGTCCGCACCGGTGTTCCACAGCCTCCAATGCTAACCAAGCTGCACCACCAGGGCCACAGTGTGCGGCTTTCCGCCCGCCGAGCCCGTCATCTTAAAGCGTTTTCAGAGCTCATTGCAGCGCGTGCTTCACTTCGTCGAAGTTGGGGAGGGTCCCAGGATTTGGAGCGACCCACTTGTACCGAACCGTCCCCTCGCCGTCCACGATGAAGATGGCTCTGTTGGCGGAGATGTACCCTACCACCCCGCCTAGGTCCCTCCAGACCACCCCGTACCTTTCGATGGTTTCCCTCTTGAAGTCGCAGAGAAGAGGAAATGTCAGACCGTTCTTCTCGGCGAACGCCTTCTGCGCGAAGGGCGCGTCCACCGATATCCCCACGACGCTCCCCCTGAGGCCCTCGAGCTCGTGATACATGTCCCTGAAGGTGCACATCTCCTGAGTGC
>DATFYS010000169.1:0-6083 GCA_035314885.1 Nitrososphaerales archaeon
TGACACTTTCGCCCTGGCGAACTGGTGTTAAGCGTTGCCGGAGGAGACAAGATTCATGTAGATGAATCGGAGGCGCGTCCTGGTTGCCGAAGCCGAATCACCTGAAGGACGAGAAGAGTCCCTATCTCCTGGAGCACGCCAACAACCCAGTTGAGTGGTTCGCCTGGGGAAAGGAGGCGCTTTCGAAGGCGAAGAATGACAACAAGCCGATCTTCCTGAGCATCGGCTATTCAACATGCCACTGGTGCCACGTGATGATGAAAGAGTCCTTCGAGGACGAGAAAGTTGCCTCATTCATCAACAAGAACTTCATCCCGATTAAGGTGGACCGTGAGGAGAGGCCAGAGATCGACGCCTACTACATGGGAGCTGTGCAGGCCATGACCGGGAGCGGAGGGTGGCCCCTCAGCGCCTTCCTCACCCCCGATCTGAAGCCGTTCTACGGCGGGACCTACTTCCCCCCTGAGCCTAGATATGGGATGCCAAGCTTCATGCAGATACTCGAGTTCGTCTCGACCCTCTGGAAGGACAAGAGAACGGAAGTCGTTGCTAACTCGGAACAGGTCGCCAGAGCGATATCGCCCCCGGCCACCCGGGCAGCAGGCGACCTCGGGAAGGGTGTCATAGACGAGGGATACTCCTCCCTCGTATCCTCCTTCGACCAAGAACACGGCGGTTTCGGGACGGCGCCGAAGTTCCCCGTCCCGGGCTCGTTGGGGTTCCTTTTGAGATACAACTACAGGACAGGGAAAGACCTTGCACTGTCGAGCGTTCTGAGGACCCTCGACCGGATGGCCGCTGGAGGAATCAGAGACCACCTGGGAGGAGGGTTCCACAGGTACTCGACCGACAGAATCTGGCTGGTCCCGCACTTTGAGAAGATGCTCTATGACAACGCTCTGCTCGCGAAGCTCTATGCCGAAGCGTACCAGGGAACGGCGAACCCAGAGTACGCGGCCGTGGCGAAGGAGACGCTGAGATGGATCGGGGGCGAGATGAGAGACACTGCCGGTGGGTTCTACTCTGCCCAGGACGCGGATACCCAGACTGGGGAGGGAACCTTCTACACATGGACCCCTGAGGAGGTGGTAAAGGCTCTGGGAGCTGCGGACGGGGCCCTGTTCAACAGGACCTACGGAATCACGAAGACAGGCAACTTTGACGGGAGGACGATTCTGCACCTCGATCCCGGTTACCACCCCGGCACGAACGACGTCGCAACAATGGAGACTCTGAAGCGGAAACTATACGATGCGAGAAAGAAGAGACCCCGACCAGCCACCGACACCAAGATACTGACATCTTGGAACGGGCTAGCGATCTCGGCTCTTTCCTTCTCGGGCCTCGTTCTGGGCGATTCTCACCAGATTGCGCTCGCGGAGGAGGCGGCGGAATTCATCCTGAAGACAAATGCGAAGGAAGGGAAGTTGCTGCGACGCCACGCGGGAGGTGAATCGGCCCTGGAAGGGACGCTGGAAGACTACGCCTTTTTCGTTCACGGTATCCTGGACCTTTTCGAAGCTACTGCAGCTCCTCGGTGGCTGAGTGAAGCGATCAGGCTGACCAAGGCGATGATCAATGACTTCGAAGACAAGGAGAACGGAGGGTTCTACCTGACCGTTGGCTCAGTTCCAGCGCGGCTAAAGGAATCCTACGACGGCCCTACCCCTTCGGGGAACTCTGTGGCAGCTTCGAACCTGATCCGCTTGGCGGAGCTCACCGGGGAGCAGGAATTCAGAAAGAAAGCAGAAGGGATTGTTAGATCCTTCAGCGGGGATATCGAGCGGAACCCAGCCTCCCATTCGCAGATGCTCTGTGCGCTAGACCTGTTGGTCAACGGTGTTCGGGAGGTCGTCATCACAGCTCCGAATGCCAAAGCCGCGGCGCCAATGAAAGCCGAGGTCTTCGGACGTTTCATCCCCAACAAAGTAGTGGCCCTTGCCACCCCCGATACCTACAATGAACTTTCAAGGCTCAGCACCCTGATGAGAGGACGAAGGCCCGGGAGGAAACCCATGGCATATGTTTGCCAGAACTTCGTCTGCAGGCTCCCAGCAGATTCGGTCGAGGCGCTGAGGGGACAGCTCGCATCGCGCTAGGGTTTTAACGCACCGAGTACAGCCTCCAGGCGACAACCTTGTGGGAAATCAGGGGGCTGTTCGGCAATGAATACGCCATGGAGCAAGCCATTGAGGAGCTGAAGAAACACTCGGGTTACGAATGGGTGGTCCTGGACCGTCGGAACCTTTCGGTCAGGTTCTCCAAACGGGACCCTGTGACGGAGGAGGTGGTCAAGCGGGCCTTCGAGATTTACCACGGGTACCCCGAACACGAAGGACCGCTAGGAGAGTACGACGCCCAAAGGAAAGCCGAACACGACAAGAAGATGAAGAAAGAAGAGGAAAAGAAGAAGCGCCAGTCCAAACACTAGCGCGGACAGATGTTGTACTGAGAGTAAGCCGTCATATTCCCGTACTGGCTGATCAGCGCGAGGTTCACTGAAAGCACATTCACGTAGGGGTCGCCGTATGTCCATAACGTCCGTTCAACGTGCTGGTCCACCACCAGTGCGAGCTCTTGGGTCGAGAGGCCCGTCGCATTGGATATTCGGGGGACCTGTCCAAGCGCGTCCGCCTGAGGGATATCAGGGTCGACCCCGGACGCCGACGCGGTCAACGGGTTGCTCTCGTTCCTGGCGTGGAAGAAGATTGGCAAAGTGAACCCGTTGTCGATGTAGTAGGAACCGACATTACGGCAATTCACCTGGACAAGACTTCCGTTGGCCTGGTACGGGAAGGCCACCTGGGCAATGCCTGTGACCACCAAGGGGAAGACGAGCCCACAGACTAGGAAGGAGAGTATGGCCAACACGGCGATGGGCCTGAACGAGCTCCGCTTCCGAGTAGATGTCGACATGCTCTCCCCTACAGGGCTCCTATCAGCAGGTCGATGAGCTTGATACCCACGAAGGGGGCGATGACTCCTCCGACACCATACACGAAGATGTTCTTGAGGAACAGAGTCATGGTGCTCGACGGTTTGAAGGAGACCCCTCTCATGGCCAAGGGAATCAGAAGCGGGATTATCACAGCGTTGAAGATGAGGGCGGAAAGCACAGCACTGTTGAGGCCCAGGCCCAGAATGTTCAGGGATTGGAGGGCAGGGAGAGTGGCAGCGAACATCACGGGGAGAATGGCGAAGTACTTCGCCACATCGTTGGCTATGCTAAATGCAGTCACGGCCCCGCGCGTCATCAGCAGTTGCTTCCCCAGGAGCACCACTTCGATTATTTTCGCCGGGTTGGACTCGAGGTCAACCATGTTGGCAGCCTCCTTGGCTGCCTCGGTCCCCGAATTCATCGCCAGGCCTACGTCGGCCACAGCGAGGGCAGGGGCGTCGTTCGTCCCGTCTCCTATCATCGCGACCACCAGATTCTGAGCCTGCTCCTTCCGTACGATGGCGTACTTGTCCTCAGGCTTGGCCTGGGGAATAAACTCGTCAATGCCCACTTCGTTTGCAATGCTCTTTGCTGTGAGTGGCTGGTCCCCGGTGATCATCACAGGGCGGATTCCCATGGCCTTCACTGCTTCTATCTTCTCCTTGGTTCCAGGCTTGAGGACATCCTTCAGTCGAATCAGTCCCGTGACCTGATGGTTGCGCGACACGGCCATGGGGGTATCCCCGTCGGCGGAGATGCCTTCGACCCTTGACTTGAAGCCTTCTGGCAGAGCGAAGCCAAGTTTGATGAAGGAATCCGGGGCCCCCTTGACGATTTCTGTCTCGTCTTCGCTGAGGTGACTCATGTCTGCCTCGACTATGTCGGGAAGAGACTTCCGTCTGATTCTGCCCCTCTCGCCCTTGGGAAGCATGAAACCCGAAACATTGTGCAGTGTTATTCCACTGGTCCTTGTGTTTGCCGAGAACTCGTAAACCTCCGAGGCTGACAGCGAGTTGAGTTCGTCTGGAACGAATCCTCTGTCATAGGCGAGCCTGATGATGCTCCTCCCTTCGGGGGTGTCGTCGTACCACGATGCCAGGAATGCTGCTTCAGCAACCTCTCTCGGTGAGTGGGTTCCCAGCGCGATGAACTCCACAGCCTGCCGGTTCCCCACGGTGATGGTTCCTGTCTTGTCAAGGAGCATGACATCGGTGTCTCCAGCCGTCTCAATCGCCTTCCCTGACTTGGCGACCACCTTCCTCTCGTACAGGCGCGTGATTCCCGAGAGTCCGATGGCAGGAAGAAGGGCGCCTATGGTTGTGGGGAGGAGACAGACATACAGGGCGATCAGGACAGACAGGTCAGCACCGAGGCCCAGGACCACCGTCAGCCCAAGCATTGCAGCGATGAGAATCGTGAAGATTGCCGAGAGCCCGAGAAGGACCATCGTGATTGCCACCTCGTTGGGTGTCTTCGGACGCTTCGAAGATTCAACCATCTTGATCATCTGGTCGACGTAGCTTTCTCCCGGGTTGACGGCTATGCGGGCTGTGAGTGTGTCGCTTGCGACCTTAGAACCGCCGATCAGATTGTCCCCCGGCGCCTTTCGCGCGGGGGTCGACTCTCCCGTCAGCAGGGACTCGTCAAGCATTGCAATTCCCTCAAGGACCTCTGCGTCCGCGGGAACGATGTCGCCCTTCTCAAGGAGTACGAGGTCGCCTTTCCTAAGGCTCTTCGAAGGAACCTCGACCACTGTCCTTGACCAACCTTCTGTCACCACCTTCTTAGACTGGACCTCGCTCTCCAGCTGCCTCAGGCTGCTCGCGGTGTTCTTGGCCTGCTGCTCGGCGAGGGCATCGGACAGCGTGCTGAACCATACGGTGATCAGGAGTATGGCAGCAACCTCGACGTAGAACGCCTGCTCAGTGGTCTTGGCCACCGGAACAAACCCAGATGGATAGATTGCCATGGCTGCAACAATGAAGAAGGTGACCTCGACCACGAACATGACCGGGTTCGCGAGCATGGACCTGGGATTCAGGCGAACTAAAGAATCGACGAGAGTCTTCCTCGTCATCATGGACGGCCGCCTGGGGATTCTTACCCTCCGCAGTATCGCGACCCTGCCGGACGGCTCAACCAAGGAAGTTCACCATACCTTGCAGGTATGCCAGGATTGGCCCAAGCACGAGGAAGGGGAGGAAGGTCAGGACGACCAGCAGGAGAATGCTTCCAATGAGCACCGCCGAGAAGACGATGCTGTCAGTCCTCAGGCTCACTTCGGAGGTCCTCTTTCTTCCGATCATCGATCCTCCCAGGGCAAGGAGGATTCCTATGGGCAAGTAGCGCCCGGCGAAGATTACGAGGGCGGTTGCCACGTTGAAGAAAGGCGTGTTGGCCGCGGCGCCGAGGAAGTCAGATCCGTTGTTGGCAGCGGAGGTCGTGAACTCGTACAGGATCTGGGTGAAACCAACCGAAGTGGGGAGGGAGCCGAAACCCGGTATGGCGTTGACCGCCCCGCTCGCGTAGGCTGCCACAGTGGGGATGAGAATGATAATGGGATGGACCAGGAAGGCGACCATGACCAGCTTCACGTCTCTCGCGGTAATCTTGATCCCAAGGTAATCGGGAGTCCGGCCGGTCATCAGCCCAACGATGAACACCGTGATGACGATGTACATCACCATGTACATCACACCTACCCCCTTCCCACCGGGGGTCGACTGGATCAGCATCCCCATGAAAGCGGCCACGATCCCCAGCGGGTGTATGCCGGCAAGGGAGGCGTTCACGGAGCCGGTCGTGACAGCGGTTGTGACCACCGTCCAGAATGTGGAGAAGAACCCACCGAAGCGGGTCTCGAGGCCCGGCCCGAGTGAGGGAAGCGACGGGATGAAGGCAATGATCAGGTCGATGACGAAGAGCCCGTAGGCACCTATGAGTACTGGACGGGTCTCCTTCTTCTTGCCCAGAAGCTCCCCGAACACGAAGACCAAGGCTGTCGGGAGAAGTAGCATCAGATAGATCTCGATAACGTCAGTCGCAGGACTTGGGTTCTGGAAAGGATGTGCTGAGTTGGCCCCGAAATACCCGCCCCCGTTCGTCCCCAGCTGCATGATCGCCACAAGGGAGGCGACCGGGCCCA
>DATFYS010000170.1:0-5925 GCA_035314885.1 Nitrososphaerales archaeon
CCCGTGCGATTTCGGCAAATTCGAATCTACCTGTTTCCTTGACTTCGCAGATGTCGAATCTTCGGCACCTGACTTCCGTTTTTAAGACTTCCGAGATGGAAGGGGACACGAGTTCCCCGCTGACGAACCGTTTCACGGGGAGACCTCCGTCAAGTTCAGCGTCGATTGTAAGGGTCCTCCCCTTCGAAGTCGCCGAAGCCCTGTAGACCATCTTGGTGACCGGCTTCTCATGAGGCCTCTCGAACCTGACTTCTGTTCCGCGGAACGCCTTCTTCAGCTCCTTCAGCCCTTCCGTTCCGACCTTTGAAGACGCGACCCCAAGGATCTCGGTCCTGAACCTGAAGGTGGGGAGCCTGGTCGGTCTGGAAGGAAGGACTCTTCCCAATGAAACGGCGACCTGGCCGCGCCTGAACCTGGCGACGAACCTGCGGGGGACCTTCCTCTTGACAGGGTTCTTCACCTCGGCGACGAACGGACGGCCCGGCGGGTAGACGCGGCTCAGCCTGTCTTCGCTCCCGAGCCAGGTGAAAACAAACTTCTCGCTTCCGGTGAACCCGCCCAGCCTCTTCCCCAGCTCCCCTTCGACGCTCGGCCTCCGCTCGAAACCCGTGTTCTTGCAGAAGCTGCATCCGGCTCCTGAGCACCTGTGGCACGGTTCCTTCCTCTGCGAGACCCCCGCTGGCTTCGTGTACCTGCCGTAGTAGAACAGGGGCCTCGAGGTCAGCGAGACTCCTCTTCCCGGGACGTCCACCAGGAACATCAGGCCGGGCCTCAGCTTGTCGATTTTCTTCTTCAGACTCGAAGCGACGGCGGCTGAGACCACCTTGGAGGCATGGGTTTTGATGGTCTCGCTCCCCTTGAGCTTCAGGACAGAGCGCAGCTCGTCCTCCCTCTCTTGGACCCCTTCCGGCAGAGAGATTCCGACCGAGAATGTTTCGAACTGGTAGCGTCTGGCAGCCTTCGCCGCCAGCTTCGCCATGGCGGGCATTTCGTCCATGAGCCCTCCGCAGATGAAACACTCCTTCCCCTCGACCGTCTCGAAGGTCCCTGGTTCGCATCCCTGACGTCCCGCGCAGTGGGTGCAGAGTCGGTAAGCTTGCAGCGCTGTCGACACTACTGCTCGCCCATTCGGCGCATCATCTGCCGGAACTCGCGGCCCTTGCTCGATTTGACTAGGGACTTCATCTGCTTGTACCTGGACAGGAGCTCCCTGACGTCCTTCTCGCTCCTCCCCGAGCCTCTGGCAATCCTCCTGAGCCTCGACGAGTTGATGCTGTCCGGGTCAGCTTTCTCATCACCGGTCATCGACTGGATGATCGACCTGTAGACCTTGACCCTGCCTTCGGCCTTGTCCAGCTCCTGGGTGTTGAGCTGGCCGGAGAAGCCGGGGATCTTCTCCAGGACCTTCTTGAGGGAACCGAATTTCTTCATCTGGTCGAACTGGTACATCAGGTCGTCCATCGTGAGCTTCCCAGACATCATCCTCTGGACCGTCTTCTCGTCGACCTGAAGCTCGGCCTGGTCTACCATCTCCAGGAGGGCCCTGAGGTCGCCCATCCCCAGCATCCTCCCGACAAACCTAGTAGGGTTAAACTCCTCCAGGTCGTCAATCCTCTCCCCCGTTCCGAGGAAGAAGACCTTCGCCCCGGTCGCGGCGGCCGCCGCCAGAGCTCCGCCTCCCTTGGCTGCGCCGTCAAGCTTGGTCACGATTATCCCGCCGACAGGGGCCGCCTTGTGGAAGGCTTCGGCCTGGCTGAAGCACTGCTGCCCGATGGTCCCGTCGACCACCAGCACCGTGTAGTCCGGCTTTACCGCCCCCACGACCTCCTTCATCTCCTGCAGGAGGCCCTTCTCCTCCTTGTGCCTCCCCGCCGTGTCTATCACCATGAGGTTCTTGGAACCCTCGAAGAACTTCACTCCGGCCTTCGCGATCTTGACCGAGTCCTTCTCCTTTTCGTCATTGTAGACTTCCGCTCCCGTTGTGGAAACAAGCGTCTTCAGCTGTGCCACGGCCCCTGGCCTGAAGGTATCAGCAGCAACCACCCCGACCCTGAACCCCTTCCTCGCGTAGTAGCGGGCCAGCTTCGCCGTCGTGGTCGTCTTGCCGGAGCCCTGAACGCCGAGCATCACGACGACGCTCTTCTTGTCCTTGTCCAGATGGAGTCCTCCCTCGTTCCCAAGGAGGCGTGCCAGCTCTTCGTAGAGGACGGACACCATCTGGTCCTTCTTGGACACCCCGGCGGGAGGCTTCTCCTCCAGGGCTCTCTTCTCTAGCCTCTCGGTCACGGCCAGGGCCATCTTGACGTTTACATCAGACTGTATGAGGGTCCGCTGAAGGTCCCTGACGAACTCCTTGACGACCTTCTCATCGACGGCGTTGGAGCCCACGAGCTTCTTCACCGCAGCCTGAAGCCCCTCTCTCAGTGAATCAAGCATCGATTTGCGAGCCGGCTCCGCGTATTTATTATGTTAAGGCGTAGGCTGAGAGGGAAGGTGAAAGGGACGAGGGTTGCCGCTCTCTTCTCGGGCGGTAAGGACTCGACCTATGCTGCCTGGCTTTCGTCGAAGGACCACACCCTGGCGTGCCTCGTCACCGTCTTCCCGAAGGTCCAGGATTCCTACATGTTCCACTATCCCAACCTCGAGTGGACCCGCCTGCAGGCCGAGGCTATCGGCGTTCCTCAGATCACAGAAGAGACCCAAGGCGTCAAAGAAGAAGAACTAGCGGACCTCAAGCGAGCATTGTCGAGGGCGCAAGAAGCCTACAATGTCAAGGCAATCTGCACAGGTGCGCTGGCGAGCGTTTACCAGAAGAGCCGAGTGGAGAGAATCTGCGGCGAGCTTGGTCTGGAGTGCCTATCGCCGCTTTGGGGCATCGATCCTGAGGAGCACCTGAGGCGCCTGGTTGCCGATGGTTTTGTCGCCATCGTCGTGGGAGTCTCTGCTTTGGGCCTTGATGAGGGATGGCTCGGCCGGACGCTTGACAGTGAAGCAGTAGACGAGCTTGTCAGCCTCGCGAAAAGATTCAGGTTCCACGCAGGGCTGGAAGGAGGTGAGGGCGAGACCTTCGTGCTGGACTGTCCTATGTTCCAGAGCAGGTTGTCAGTCCAAGAGTCGGTCAGGCATTGGAAGGGAGACTCGGGCTACCTGGAGATCAAGATGGCAAGTCTGGAGCCCAAATGAGGCAAAGACGTATATCCGATTTCGTGATTGTGCTCCTGCTCTAGATGAAGGGACTTTGGGAAGAGCCGTCTGAGCTTAGCGATGAAGAGCCAAACCAGAGATAGAGCACTATTCCATGACCTTGGCAAGGTCGGCGATCATAAGAACGGTGGCCTGTGACGTCCTGCCTTCGCCCGTGCCTTCAAGCACGCCCAGCCCCCTGTCACCTGACCACTGATGCGCCTCCCGTCTGATGTGCTCGATGGTTTCAGCCGGAAGGTTCGGGTAGTTTAGCCAGATCTCGTTCTCGCGCTCTTCTTTCTCGACCCTCGAGAGCAAGATTTTCTTGTCTACAAGGAAATGTTGGAAATCGTCTGCGTGGATCTCCGCGTCATTGCAATCGAACCGGAGGATCAAGTCAGGCAAGGATGTGCCGCTAACTCTACAACGTTATTTGAGGCTTGTCAGACAGAAGTCTCGGGAAGCTAGCCCCCGCCTTTCACACGCATGATTCTTCGGCGACCCAGCATCGTCCAGTACTCGACCTCCATCCCGGGCTCGAGCCTGCCGCCCAGCTCCGCCATCTCCTCAGTAGCGGGTTTCGGAGTCTCGAAGACCTCGAATGTCTCCATGTCCATGAGCTGAACAGAGTCGTTCATCACCGACGTGATCTGGCCTGACCGCTTGTCGATCATCGGGATGTCAACCCGCGATTCGGCCGGGGCGACGTAGCTCTTCTTTGACCCCGTGAAGAGGGAGAGGGCGACCAGCCTGACTTTTGCGCTTCCGTGCTTCCCTGGCTTGAAATGCTCTCGACTGACGACCTTGCAGGGCTCATCGTCGAGGATTATGTAACTGCCTTCTTTGACGCTGCCGAGGTCTGCGGGCCTGCTCAAGTAACGACTGCCTCTGCCTGCTTGAACTTGGCTAATTAAGTCTGACACGATTTTTTGGAAAACTCGAACAAAGACGATTTGGAATCAGTCACCTTTAAATTGCCGTCGGCGGAAGATTTTCCATGGAAAAGGCATCGATTGCCGAAGAACTCGGTCACCTGAAGCGCCACGTCAACTATCCAGCCAACCGGGCCCAAGTCGTAGCGGCCTGCAACATGATGTCAGACATGCACCCAGCGAGCAGCGACTGGGTTTCCAAGAACCTTCCAGAAGGGACATACAAGGGTCCGAGCGACGTTCTGAACGCCCTCCTGACCAAGGTCTAGAAAAGTTCTAGCAAAAAGGTCGGGAGGTCTTCCATTTTTGTTATCGAATGATAATGGCTCGACCTCAACGATTCAAACCGGGAAACTAAATAAACGGCTGAGCTTTGGAGTCTATGCATAAGAGCGCCTAAGACTGTGACCGAGTCCTCCTTTCCACGATTCTTCAGGTTCGATTGAACGATTGAAGGCCCCCATATTTGTCTGAGCCGGCATACGTCCTCGACTCCACTGCGTTCTACGCGGGCATTCCCTACCAGGGGAGCGGGCGCTACTTCACCACCTACCTCGTCCTCGAAGAGGTCAGACACCACAACGTCGGTTCCTCATTGATCCATAGCCGCGTCCAGGTCACCGAGCCAACTCCTGATTCTCTCGCCAGGGTGAAGAGCACCGCCTCCAAGACAGGGGACATGGGGGCTCTTTCCCAGACCGACATGTCGCTGCTGGCCCTCGCGCTGGATCTTAGCAACACTGACGGCGGTGTGAGCCTCGTCTCCGATGACTTCGCCGTGAGAAACGTGGCAGAAGTCTTGGGAATCCCTCTCGCCCAGACGAGTCTGAAGGGAGGCGAGTGGAAGAACATCACCTGGAAGCTCTACTGCCGCGGGTGCGGGAAGCAGTACACCAACCCCAAGCTGACGGTCTGTCCCGTCTGCGGGACACAGCTGGTCAGGAAGGGGTTCAGCAACTGAACTCGGCCACAGGCGGAATAGCCAGCCACCAGCTCAGGGCTCTGCTTTGCATGACCGGAGTGGCCCTACTGCTCAACTACGTCGAGACGATGATACTTCCGGGGCTCCTGAAGATCCAGAGTGACTTCAGTACAACGTCAAGCATCATCGCCTGGGTCACCTCCGCATTCCTCATAGTCGGAAGCGCCGTCTCTCCGCTCTTCGGGAAACTGGGAGACAGTTACGGCAAGAAGAAGATGTTCCTCATCGCGCTCACATTCTACACGGCCGGAGTGGGGCTTGCCGGGTTTTCTCCTTCGATATACTTCCTAATCGCGGCCCGGGCCATCCAGGGCATCGGGTTCGCTATCGTCCCGCTCGCCCTTGCGATCATCGCCGAGACTTTCCCGAGGGAAAGAATCGCAACTGCCCAGGGTCTCATCAGCGCGACCTTCGCCATCGGCGCGGCGGCCGGTCTTGTGATAGGGGCTTATGTCATTCAGGACTTCGGTTGGCAGTGGGCCTTCCACTCGGCCTTCATCCTCAGCCTCGTACTTTTCGCAGCGGTGGCCAAAGGGCTCCCTTCGGGTTCTCCTGGCACCGGACGTAGGGTCGACTTCAGCACCTTGGTATTGCTGATGGCAGGCGTTTCGCTGCTGTTGCTCTACCTGACGGAAGGTCCCTATGATGGGTGGTACTCGACCTACGAGCTCGCGTACCTGGCGGCGGGGGTTGTCCTGACGGTCGGGTTCTTCATCGCAGAAGCCCGCAGGAAAAACCCGCTGATCGAGCTCCCCCTGCTGAGGATCAGGAACGTGTTCGTCGCCAACATGGTCGGGATCGTCTCCGGAATCGCCATGTTCATGCTCT
>DATFYS010000171.1:0-4700 GCA_035314885.1 Nitrososphaerales archaeon
GGAGTACCGCTGCCCTTTCCACCACGAGCTTGGCCTTGGCCTTCCACTCGGGATTGGAGTAGTTGAGGAACCACTGGTTCTCCAGGATTTTCACGTAGCAGCGGGTCCCGCAGCGGCAGACCACCTTCGAGGGAAGCTCGAGCATCTTCCCGAGCCTCTCGGTCTTCGTCAGCAGTTCGGCGGCTTTCGTCTTGGCCTCGCTCACGCTGAGACCTGAGAGAGGGCCGGACCCCTGAGTCCTCACTCCCGTGTGGAACTCGGCTCTGTAGACCTCCGTGGTGGCAGCCTCAAGGGCCGGGTCAAGGGAGTCCTTGACGCCCAACTTGCGGACAACGTCGTCGGCGGGAATCTTGGAATATCCGGAGACGGAGATGATAGGAATCGGCTCGATCTTGTCGGCGATCGCCTTCACGTCTCTTCCGGCCGGGACCCTCCCCTCCTGGATGTCGCGCAGGGCCATCAGGTCATAGGGGGCGTGGGCGGGGACGCTGTAGACGACTCCAGTGGCCAGGGACTCGTCGACGAACCTTCCCGGAAGGACCGGGAGAGACTTGCCGGTCAGCGGGGCCATGGCGAACCGCCCGACCAGCTCTGACCCCCTGAAGGAACGGACCGGGGTCACGTCGTGCTTCTGCTCGGCGAGGCGGGTCAGGGCCGACGCGCTCACCACCCATAGCTCTCCGTCCACCCTGGCTTCGCTGTACTCGGCGTCGGGGTTCACCCAGATGTTGGTCGCCCCGTAGATCGTCTCAGGGCGGACGGTCGCGGCGACGAGGGCCCATTCCCCCAGATGGAACTTGATGAGGTTGAACTCCTCGGGGGAGACCCCTTCCCCCTCCATCCTGTCGTGGTCCCCGGTCGGGCTCTTGTCACGAGAGCACCAGACGACGGGGTGGGTCCCCTGCACCACATAGCCGAGCTCGCGGAGGTGCAGGTACTGCCACTCGACGAACTTCTTGTAGGCCGGGTCGATGGTCCTGAACTCTCTCCTCCAGTCGATGGAGAACCCCGTGTCCTTCATCGCCTGGCGGCTCACCTTGGTGCAGTAGGAGGCGAGATACTCCGGGTCGACGAACTTGTTGACCTCGTCTTCTGGGATCTGGTCGGCCTCGAGGAAGGCCCGCCTGACCACTTTGTCCCCCTCCTTGAGCCTCAGGCTCATCCCGACGATGCTCTGGCCCGTCCAGTGCCAGGCCCAGGGGAAGAGCACGTTGTACCCCTGCATCCGCTTGAAGCGGGCGTAAAACTCGGCCCTTGAAGCTGTGAAGGTCAGGCCGACGTGGACCGGGGCGTTCATGTAAGGATAGGGAACGGTGATGAACACCTTCTTCTTCCCCGAGACCGGGTCGGATTCGAAGACGTGCCTCTGGTCCCAGACCTTCAGCCAGTACTTCTCGCGGGGTCTCAAGGGGTATCTTCCTGATACGTCTTCTTGATGATTTCCTCGATGGCCTTCGCAGCCGCCTCGGCATCCTGGACCCGCGGGCCTCCACCCTGGGCGAAGACCGGGGTGCCTCCTCCTGAGCCGCCTACGATCGTTGCCAGCCGCCTGACCAATTCGTCGGCCCTTACCCCGTTTTCCACGGCCTGGCTGCCGCTGAATGCAGTGATTCTGACGGAGGTCGGAAGCTTTGCGACGTTCACGTAGACAAGCGAAGGCTCTGCAATCACAGCCTCCTGGCCTTGCAGGATGATCGCTTCGCCGCTGAGGGTCGCGTCGGTGCCCAAGCGCAGGTTCACTCCAGGTACCACGTCGGCGGTTTCCAAGTACGGAAGACCACCTGTCGCCAGTTTCTCTTCGAGCGACTTGGTTCGGGCCCTTGCGGATGTTAGCTCGCCCACGAGATTGGCGACTCCCTTGGCCAGGTTCTCCCTCTGATAGCCTGTCGCCTTCACGAGCTCCTGAACCTCGGAGTCCATCCTGTGGATGTATTCGATGGCGGCTTCGCCGGCCACAAACTCCAGCCGTTCGACTCCGTCCTGAATCCTCTCAGCCTTTGTTATCTTGATGAGACCGACCTCGCCGGTCTTCTTCGTGTGGGTCCCCCCGCAGGCTTCGATGTCCCAGCCTCCGATGTTCACTACTCTGACGAGCTTCCCGGGGACCACACCTCCCTGATAGAGCCTGAAGCCGTACTTCTCCTCGGCCTTCTGCCTCGGAAAGAACGTGTTCGTTATAGTCAGGTTCTTCCTGACGACCTCGTTTGCCAGATCCTCGATCTTCTGAACTTCCTTGTCGGTGAGATGTGCGAAGTGCGTGATGTCTATCCTGCCGTAGTCTTCCTCCTTGAAGGCGGAATGCTGCCAGACCCATGGACCGAGGATCTGCCGCGAGGAGCCGTTGATTATGTGGGTCGCGGTGTGGATCTGGGTGATCCTCCGCCTTCTTCGGATGTCAACGTGACACTCGACCAAGGTGCCGGCTTTGGGGACCCTGCCTTCCACCTTGTGCAGGACGATGTCCCCGAACCTCTCGACGTCCACGACTCTGGCCTGCCCGATTGTGCCTTTGTCAGGCTCCTGACCACCTCCCCGAGGATAGAAGACCGTCCGGTTGAGGACGACCTGATTGCCGGGGAAGACCTTAACGACCTTGGCCTTGAAGTCGAACTCGGCATCCTCCTCATAGTAGAGGAGCTTCGTGGGGGTTGGCTTTCCGATGTTGAAGGCGGGCTTGGGTTCCTCGAACTTCTTTGTAGCGTGCCTCGCCTGGACCTTCTCGTAGAAGTCCTCGGGGACGTCGACCTTGGCCCCGGCTTCCTGTAGCTGCTCCGGGGTTACCCCGTCGGAATCGTAAAGGCGAATCATTTCTTCGGTAGAGAGCGGCGCACCCTTCGAAGCAAAGGTGGAGACGATCTTCTCGACGCGGCCCTGGGACGACACATATCTTGCCTCCTCGACCTCAAGGACTTCGGCCACATCCCGTCTATGCTCCTCAAGCTCCGGATAGATTCCCCTCAGGTAGTCGATGTGCCAGTTGACGACGTCTGTGATTGAGATCGGGAACCGGTGCTGGTTGATGAACCCCATGGCCCTTCTGAAGAGGATTCTGAGGTTGTATCCCCCTCCGGAATTGCTTGGGAGCATCCCGTCTGCGATGCCAAACAGTAGGGTCTGCGCGTGGTCGGCGATGGCGTAGAGCGCCTCCTGGGGGGCGAGGCTCTTCTCAAGTAGCTGGGGTTCGACGCCCAGCTGTTGGGCGATCAGCTTCCTGGGTTCGGCGAAGGAACCGTACTCGTCGATGTTCATCCCGCCGGCAAGTCTTGAATATTCGAGGAAGAGCTTCCTGTCCAGGTCCACATGGGCCTTCTCGTTCATCTTTGCCAGAACCGACGTGAAGTTGGCGTCGTAGGCCGTGGGGGTTCCCTGGGTCAGCCAGGCCCATCTCTGGAGGCCCGCCCCCATGTCGACGATCTTCTCCTTCATCGGACGGTAGTCGTCGGGCTGCCCCTCGAAGGCGGTGAAGACGGCGTTGCCCGTCTCCAGGCCCCTGACGAAGTACTCTAAGCAGTAGCCGAAAGCCCCGGCCCCCACCCAGACATCCTCGTTGAAGGTGATCTCGGTTGGCGGGATGCCCAGCCCCTTCGTCAGTAACTCGAAGTCGAGGTCGATGCATCTGTCCTTCCAGTATCCTTGCTTGTTGTCAATGGCATGCTGACCAATCATGGTGAATGCAGTGAAGTGCTTCCCGCTCACCCCGACGCTCGGGATGTCGTTGAACCTCAGGCAGACCTGTGGGACGATCAGTGGATTCGCCGGGAGCTGGAAGACTACCCTCCCCGCCTCGACTCGCTGGAAGTCGATGATGGAGGCGATGGTGAAGTAAAGGTCGGGCCGCCAGCGCGCGACCACCGGGTAGCGCTTTATGCTGGCGTGGCCGTTCTTGACGAAGAACCGCTCGACGGTCTTCCAGGTCTCAATGGTGTCGAGCCTCTTTTTCGTTGGGGGATTACCAATGAACGTGTAGGGCGAGCATGGCTGATCGTCACACCTCTTCCTTGTTTGGTCTAGTGTCCAGAAGAAGCGGCCGCAGTTCTCGCACTTCTTTCTGAGGAAGCCCTCCCTCTTGAAAAGGTCTACAAGATAGTAGCGTCTGTAATCGGCGGAGAACTTGCGCTTCAGGGCCTCCTTCTTCTCATTCACCAAGTTCCTTGACTCGACTTGAGATGGCCCCACCTCAAGCTAGATAAACTTGGGAGGGATTCCGCCGTTGAAGAGTCAATCTCATGAAGTCGAGGCGAAACTGGATCGGTGCCGCTTTCATTATCATTGGAGGGAGCCTCTTCCTTCTGGCCGTCGGCAATGAAGACCCCGTCCGGCTCTCTCTTTTCGGATTGGCGTTTGTAATAGGCGGTCTGGTGATATTCGCCTCTACCGGTCTACTTCAGAGAGAATACGGGTCATGGGTGTCGCATGGACCTCCTCCGCCTTAGCGGGTCTGATTCCGCTTTTTTTCTTCAAACAGTTATATACGGAACTGAGACCGCCTTTCCGAAATCAAGATGGAGTACGTCTACGCGGCCCTCCTGCTTCACAAGCTGGGGAAGCCGGTCAATGAAGAGAACCTGACAAGCGTCGTGAAGGCCACCGGAGCCGCACCCGACACTGTTCAGATCAAGGCGCTCGCTTCTGCCCTGAGCGAAGTCAACATCGACGAGGCGCTGAAGAACGCTGCCACCATGGCGGCTGCTCCAGCGGCT
>DATFYS010000172.1:0-3145 GCA_035314885.1 Nitrososphaerales archaeon
CTTAACCATCCGGACGTCGGCCAGTACAAAGACTCGCTTTCTCATTGGAAGGTCATCATCGGCGGTGCGGCCCTTCCGAAACAGCTTGCCGTTACCGCAAGGAAGCTGGGGATGACTGTGATGGCAGGTTACGGCATGAGCGAGACGGGGCCAGTCCTTACTCTCGGCGCGCCGAAGGACGGGCTGAAGGTGCTTCCCGAGGAAGAGCAACTCGACCGTATTCTGCTGCAGGCGGGGCTCCCCATCCCACTTGTGGAGATGAGGGTCGTCACCGAGGACATGAAGGACGTCCCCAGGGACGGGAAGACGCTTGGAGAAATCGTTACCAGATCCCCCTGGTTGACTGAAGGATACTACAAGGATCCCGAAAAGAGCGAAGTGCTCTGGGCCGGGGGATGGCTTCACACGGGGGACATGGCCGCCATGGACGAGTATGGGGTCGTCATCATCAGAGACAGGATCAAGGACCTCGTGAAGAGCGGGGGCGAATGGATCTCCTCCCTGTTGCTTGAAGACCTGCTGACGCGCCATCCCTCGGTCTTGGAGGCGGCTGTAATCGCGGCCAAGGATGCGAAGTGGGGCGAGAGGCCAGTGGCTGTCGTCTGTCTGAAGAATGGGATGAATGCCAGCGAGCAGGAGCTCAAGGCTCACCTGGACCGCTATGTGGACGAAGGGAAGATTGCCAAGTTCTGGCTTCCCGAAAGAATTCTGGTCGGGGAGACGCCGCTCCCGAAGACGAGCACAGGGAAGCTCGACAAGAAGCCCCTAAGAGAACAGTACACGAATCTGCTGACGGGATAGTGCGAAGCACCGATGGCCGACATCGACGTCGCCCGACTGCGGCAGGAGTACCAGGGACCTCACGAGACTGTCAGCACCTCCGACGGCAAAACCCTGTTCGTCAGGCGCTGGAACTCGAAACGGGAGGCACCTGTCTCGGTCCTTGTCTTCCACGGAATCACCGGTTACAGCGGTCCCTACGGACCGATAGTGGCTGACCAGCTCTCCGCAAGCGGTTTCGAAGTCTTCTGCCTAGACCTGAGAGGTCACGGCATGTCGGACGGTAAGAGAGGCGATTATCCCAGCCATGAACGGTTGATCAAGGACCTCACGGAAACGATTTCTCTCGTCAAGTCGAAGTCAAAGCAACTTATCGTCATGGGGCACAGTCTCGGAGTCCTCTCAGCTGTCCTGGCCGTGAACAACTACCAAGGCGGGGTCCAGGGGGTCGTCCTTTCAAGCGCTGCCCGGAAGGTCAGAACCGAGGTATTCCCCAAGTCTTCGATGGGAGCGACACTGAAGGCTCTGATGGGGGTCGCCATCTTCCGAGGAGCTCCTGTGATCGAATACCGCAGAACGGGGCAGTCGGGGCTCGGCGACCCACTCTTCAACTTCCGCTACTCTGCGAGGTTCTATTCCGTATTCTATGGGGCAGGGGCTCTCAAGGTGGTTGGGATGTTCAGGTCGGGCTTCATCGATTCGCCCCACCTCAAGTTCGACAGGAAGCTGCAGGTTCCGCTCATGGTCGCAGTGGGGGACCAGGACGAGCTCTTCTCGACCGAGGCGGTCAAGGAGTTCTACGACAGCATCGACTGCGACGACAAGGAGTTCCATGTCATCCCCGGGGCTAAGCACGCCGTCTTCCCGAAGGATGCCTGGACTCCGCTGGTCACCTGGTTGGGAAAGAAGTTCTAGCCGCTCAGACTTTAAAATCGCGTCAGGGAGACTATCGGCCCATGAGTGAAGAATCTCCGATGAAGAGGGTCACCTGGCAGGGCGAAAACTGTCTCGCATGCGTCTGGTTCAAGCCGAACGACCCGCTGAACGCGGACATCCTGGAACGGGGTCTGTGCACCGAGCCGATGCTGAAAGCTTTCGACCTCATGGTCTCAGGGAGGGACTGGTGCAACCTCTTCAAGGAAATCAGACAGAAACAGATTGACCTGGTTCAAGAAAGGGCAATGAAGGGCGAGTAACCGCCTAGGGGACGAAGACAGCAGCAGCAACCACCGAAGTCCACAGGCCGCCTTTGTCTCCCGTCGCCGATTGGGTCACATCAGTCGTCTTGATTATCCTCCCTGACGCCTTGAAGATCTGTTCCTTCTCATCCCAGGCCGTGTTCGCGTCGAACTCGATCCCCATGGTGGCAGCCAACATGGTTGCAGCCAAGTCCTCCGCATAATCCCCAGCGAGCTCATCGGTCTCGCCGAAGGAGTGGTGCTCCGACAGATAGCCGTACTCTTCGCTCTTTGCAGGGAGAGCCACACCTATCGAAGCCGCGATTAGCCTATGGGGTTCGTCAGTAGCGTTCCTTGCCAGGACGAGGAAGACGATTTCACCTGGCTGGAGCAGCTTGATGCCTTCTTCTCGCGATATCTGCTTGCAGCCAGGGGGGACGATGCTCGAGACGGAGACCAGGTTGTACCGGTTGATCCCCGCATCCCCCAGGGCCAGTTCGAACGAGCGCAGATGTTCCTTGTCCTTTCCTACTCCTTTGGTCAGGAAGAAGCGTGTTGGAATCAACTTGTCTGAGTCTGTCGCGCCCGCCCCTATCCCCACTTCTTAAAGTTCAGCCGAATAGCCAACGAGAATCGATCCGGGAATAAAAGATAAGGTCAGGTATTCTCGGCCGGGAGCGGTTGAGACTGAGCCCCATGAGATTCAACCCCCACACAATGGGCATTGGCGGAGTCGTCGTCCTCGCGATCCTGCTTGATGTCTTGCTCTTCATCTACCGGCCACCGAACTCTCTTGAGATACTCATCATCGCCGATTCTGCGATTCTGGTGGGCCTTGCCATCGACGCGATCCTCAGACTGCGGCAACGAAGCGTTCACTCTGACCTCTTTAGACGACTTGCGGATTCCTCGCCGCTGGCGAATCCTTCCGAGGAATCAGCAAGCTCCTCCATGAATTCGTTCGAACTGCAGGGGAATGCGACGGGATTCGTTCACCATGATTCTCCTGAGGGGCTCGAGGTCCCTGCCTTCATCTGCACCTGCGGCCATCCGCATCAGTTCCTCTGCCTGACCTGCCAGACGACAGCGGAGAAAGCTCGCGAGACCGGATGGACCAAATGGGTCGAGTGGACGCCGGGAATGAAAGAGGTCGACTACTAGACCACTCGCGCGGTCAAGTCTTATAA
>DATFYS010000173.1:0-11264 GCA_035314885.1 Nitrososphaerales archaeon
GAGGAGGAGGCTCCTCGCGGACATCTTTCATAGGAAGAGACTTCACCTTTTCGTGGCAGCTGACGAGAAGAAACTCGTCGGCTATGCCCTTTACTTCTACTCATATTCATCGTTCCTCGCCAAGCCCACCCTGTACATAGAAGACATCTTCGTCCTTGAGGGGCGCCGGGGCTCAGGAATCGGGATGGGCCTGTTCAGGCGATGCGCAGAGGAAGCGGTGAAGGAGCAATGCGGGAGGATGGAGTGGGCGGTGCTGAAATGGAACAAGGGGGCCATTTCATTTTACGAGAAGCTGGGTGCAAGAAGACTCGACGACTGGGACGTTTTCCGTCTGGACGAGACGGGAATGCGAAAGGCGTCCGGCCTCGGACATTTCAAGGGTTTGCAACCCTAAGATTATAACCCCGGCGTGCGGCGCCGGTCACAAGTTGAGGGTCGAACTCTTTGAGGAAGCGGTGGGCCAGGACCGGTTCGTCCTTGGAGGAAAGGGGTTCGGCCTCGTCGAGATGACAGCCATCGGTCTCCCTGTCCCTCCGGGGTTCATTGTCACAACCGATGTCTGCAAGGAATACTACGCCCAAGGGGGCAAGGTCCCCGACGGGCTCCTTGATGAGATCAGAAAAGAGGTGTCCGCCATCGAAGTCAGGACTGGGAGGAAGTTCGGCGGGAGCGAGAAGCCTCTCCTGTTCTCCGTCAGGTCGGGAGCCCCGTTCTCCATGCCAGGGATGATGGACACCATCCTGAACCTAGGGCTCAATGACGCCACGACGGAGCGGCTTGCGGAGATGACGCGGAACGAGCGCTTCGCATTCGACTCCTACAGGCGCCTGATCCAGATGTTCGGGAAGGTGGCCATGGGTGCGGAAGGGGAGCACTTCGAGATGATACTTGAGGAGAGAAAGAAGTCCGCGGGAGTGAAGATGGACATTGACCTTTCTCCGCAGGAGATCAGGGATGTTGTCAGGGATTTCAAGGAGGTCATCAAGAAGGACACCGGCAAGGAATTCCCTCAGGACCCATTCATCCAGCTGGAGATGGCGGTTGTCGCCGTCCTCAAGTCCTGGAACAACGCCAGGGCAAAGGAGTACAGGAAGTACTACGGGATTAGCGAGGGCCTGGGGACAGCAATCAACATCCAAGTGATGGTCTTCGGAAACTCCGGTCAGACGTCAGGATCTGGGGTCGGATTCACGCGCAACCCTTCCACCGGGGAGAAGAAGCTCTACGGCGAGTACCTTCCTAACTCACAGGGAGAGGACGTTGTGGCCGGGGTCAGAACCCCGATAGGGGTGGAAAAGGTAGACCGGGAATTGAAGGGTGAACTTGAGGAGGTGGCGAAGAAGCTCGAAGGTCACTTCAGAGACATGCAGGACTTCGAGTTCACCGTGGAAGAAGGCAAACTCTTCCTCCTCCAGACCAGGAACGGAAAGAGGACGGCCCAGGCCGCCGTCAAGATAGCCGTAGACATGGCAGAAGAAGGGCTCATCAGCCTTGAGGATTCCGTCGGAAGGGTTGAGCCCGAGATGCTGGAGACAATGCTGCACAGGCGGCTTGACCCCGCAGCGAGCGACAAGCCCGTAGCAAAGGGGCTGGACGCGTCTCCAGGAGCTGCATCTGGGATAGTCATCTTCGAAACTGAGGAAGCGGCCAGGATTGGCGGAAGCCAGAAGATCATCCTCGTCAGACCGGAGACTACCCCCGAAGACATCAAGGGGCTCATCGCCGCCCAGGGAGTTCTCACGGTCAGGGGAGGGATGACAAGCCACGCGGCCGTCGTGGCACGTGGGATGGGGAAACCAGCAGTTGTCGGATGCGGTGAAATCGAAATCGACAAGGATCGCACCCATTTCGTAACCAAGTCAGGGGTTTCAATCACCAAAGGTGAGGTCATAACCATAGACGGCACCACTGGCTCAGTCTACAAGGGCGAGGTGAGGATGGTCGAGCCCGAGCCTTCCGCGGAGCTGACCAAGCTTCTGGCCGGCGCCGACCGCATCAGGCGGCTGCAGGTTTGGGGGAACGCAGACACCCCGGAGGCTGCCAGAAAGGCGAGGGACTTCGGCGCCCAGGGGATAGGCCTCTGCAGAACGGAGAGGATGTTCAACGCCTCGAACAGACTCCCCATCGTGAGGGCGATGATCATGAGCCGGAACGACGAGGATAGAAAGAAGCACCTGTATGAGCTGTTTCCGTTCCAGCTCTCCGACTTTGTGGAGATCTTCTCGGCGATGAGCGGCAAGCCGGTGGTGGTGAGGCTCCTGGACCTCCCGCTCCATGAGTTCCTCCCTCCCCTGGAGGAGCTGCTCGTGCGAATGCAGGAGTTGAAAGAGCGCGGGGCTCCCGCCGACGAGATCAGAGAGAACGAGCTGGTGCTCAACAGGGTCACCCAGCTAGCCGAACACAACCCCATGATCGGGCACAGGGGGTGCAGGTTGGCAGTCACCTACCCTGAGATCTACGAGATGCAGACCAAGGCCATCCTAAAGGCAGCCATCGACGTGTCTGAAAAGTCCGAGCCTCCGCGGGTGAAAATCATGATCCCACTGGTCGCTCTCGCCGGGGAATTCAGTTATCTCCGGAAGGTGATAGATGACGCGGCAAAGGAGCTCTTCAGGGAGACGGGTTCGGAGATCCCGTACCAGGTGGGAACGATGATCGAAACCCCCCGGGCCGCCCTGACCGCCGGGGAGATCGCAACTCATTCCGATTTCTTCTCCTTTGGGACCAACGATCTCACGCAGACCACCTTCGGCTTCAGCAGGGACGACGTCGAAGCCAAGTTCATCCCGAAGTACCTGGAGCTCGGCATCCTCGAGAAGAGCCCATTCGATTCGGTCGACAGGTCTGGGGTGGGGATGCTGATCCGGCTGGCCGTCGAGGGGGGGAGGAAGACCAAGCCAGGATTGGAGATTGGGATATGCGGAGAGCATGGTGGAGACCCGAAGAGTATCTTCCTATTCAACGAGGCTGGGCTCAACTATGTCAGCTGCTCGGCTTTCCGGATTCCCATTGCCAGGCTGGCAGCAGCCCAGGCCACCCTGACCCAGAAGAGGACATCATCTACGGTCTAATCCGGAACGGCGTTACCGGGTCGTTTTCACCAATGAGAATTGTGCCCTTCCTTTAAACGGAGTTGGAGGGGCTCCCCAATAGGTTAGGGATTGATCCTCAGAGTAAGGTTTCACGGCCGTGGAGGCCAGGGTGCGAAGACCGCGAGCAGGATTCTTGGCGACGCCGCTTTCAAGGACGGCCAGTTCGTTCAGGACTTCCCCTTGTATGGGGCGGAACGGAGAGGAGCCCCGGTGGCCTCGTTCACGAGGTTCTCAGGCGAGGAGATCACGGAGAGGGGTTTCATCTTCGCCCCCGACATTGTGGCCGTGATGGATGATTCCCTCGTTGATGACCCTCATGCTAACCCGTTCGGGGGCCTGCGCAGAGGGGGCCTCGCGCTGGTCAACTCGGTGAAACCCTCCTCCACGTTCTGCCCCGACAGGAAGGACGTCAAGGTCTTCAGCATAGACCTCACCAGCAGAGCGCTCGGTCGACTGGGCAAGCCGGTCCTCAGCGCCGCCATTGCTGCCGCAGTTGCCCGGACGGCGGGAATCAGCGAGGAATCCCTGCTGGCTGCGGTGGACTACGAGCTACAGGACATCGGTCTGAAGGAAGAAATGGTCAGGAAGAACGTAGAACTCGCCCGGTCAGTGTACGAGGAGCTCCAGCCTGTCGAGTTACACACCGAGGAGATCGACCCCGGCGAGAAGCTGGTTCCTCTGGCAGTCGTTGTTGCCGGCGAAGGGAGCGAAGACATACTGAACACGGGGAACTCGCGCATAAGGCACACAGGGGACTGGAGGACTTACCGCCCCATCATCGACTACGCGAAATGCACCGACTGCATGATTTGCTATTCCTACTGCCCCGAGTCCGCGATGTCCGTGGGGGAGGACGGCAAGGTCCACATTGACTATGAGAACTGCAAGGGATGCATGATTTGCCTCGTCGAGTGCCCCCTGAAAGCCGTCAGCCAGGTACTGGAGGTGTCACAGCGGTGACGGAACAGCTCTTGACGGGAAATGTGGCAGCCGCGACAGGTGCAAGGCTGGCAAGGGTGGACTACGTTCCGGCCTATCCCATTACCCCACAGACAGAGATCATCGAGACGATAGCGTGGTGGGTGGCCGATGGCTCCATGGACACCAAGTTCGTCCAGCTCGAGTCGGAGCACTCCATGCTTGCGGCAGCGGGGACTGCGGCATTGGCAGGGGCCAGGGTGTTCACGGCCACGTCGAGCCAGGGACTGCTCTACGGCATGGAGATGTTGTACAACATCGCGGGGTGGAGGGCACCGATGGTCCTCGTGAATGTGGCCAGGGCCCTTTCGGCTCCCATCACACTGGAGCCAGACCACAACGATGTACTGGCCGCCCGGGACAGCGGTTTCATGCAGTTCCACGCGGAGACCTGCCAGGAGGTGACCGACCTTGTGCTGCTTGCCTACAGGGTCGCGGAGGACAGGAGAATCATGCTTCCGGCGATAGTGAACCTAGACGGTTTCTACCTGTCGTTCACCAGGGAGAAGGTCAGCATACCAGACCAGGCGAAGGTTGACGCCTTCCTGCCAGCCTATGACCCCCCTCATCCTTTCAGTGCCAGCGAGCCCGTCGCCAAGGGGACATCGGTCATGGAAGGTTCCCTGTACTCCTACTTCCGGTACAACAACCACGCGGCGTCGCTGAGGGGGAAGGAGGTCTTCGCAGAGGCGTCGAAGAAGTACGAGGGACTGTTCGGCAGAGCCTATGGACCGGTGGAGGGGTACATGCTCGACGACGCCGAGTACGTCCTCGTGATGTCAAACTCGTTTACCGCTCTTGGCAGGCAGGCGGTCAAGAAGATGAGGCAGAGGGGAATCCCCGCAGGGTTGCTAAAGTTGAGGATGCTCAGGCCATTCCCTGCACAGGAGATCGCGAACGCGCTGAAGGGAAGAAGGGTGGTGGCCGTCTTTGATCAGAATCTCGCCCCTGGCCTGGGGGGGATTCTGTGGCCAGAAATCACCTCAGCCCTCTATCACACGAAGGGGCGTCCTGAAGCGATAATCCCGGTGGTCGGAGCGCTCGGAGGCAAGCAGACCACGTCAAAGGAAATGGAATCAATCTTCGAAGCAATGCTGAAAGTCGGAAGCGGAGCCTCCCCGGAGCCGATCTTCCTGATGAGAGACACCGAGTTGAAACACGTGCAGGAACTCGTCATGAGGGCAACCAAGGAGGGGTCCTGATGTCGGCGGTCACAAAGTACCGGACCCTCAAGGACCTCCCGAGGGAAGATTACATGACTCCGGGGAACACCCTCTGCGCAGGGTGCGGCGGCCTCCTGGCCATCCGCCTCTTCCACAAGGTCCTGGGGCAGAATGTTGTATGGGTCAACGCGGCCGGGTGCGTAACCATCATGATGTCCTATCCGCTGAGCCCACTGAAGTCGAACTGGATGTACACGGCTTTCGCCTGCGCTCCTGCTGGGGCCCAGGGGATCAGGGACGCATTGGACGTGCTCATGGCCAAGGGAAAGATCAAGCGCTCCGATGACCTGAAGGTCGTGGTGGTGACCGGCGATGGGGCCGCCTACGATATCGGCTACCAGGCTACCTCTGGAGCCATCGACCGCGGACTGGACTTCTACTACCTTTGCTACGACAACGAGGCCTACGGCAACACCGGCTTCCAGATGTCAACATCGACACCCTACGGGTCGGCTTCGAAGACGACCCCCGTCGCCAGTCGGAATCCTCTTGGGAACACCAGGAGCAAGAAGGACCTGTTCGACGCCTGGAGAATCCAGAAGGCTCCGTATGTGGCTACTCTGTGCACCTCCCATGGGGTCGACTTCCTGAGGAAGGTTGAGAAGGGGACCACAATCCAGGGCCCCAAGCTCTTCATCGCCTTCGCAGCCTGTCCCACGGGATGGGGGTTCGACCCCAAGGATACAATTGAAATCGAAAAGCTGGCGGTCCAGACGGGAATCTGGCCGCTGAAAGAGTCGGTGGACGGGGTTGTCCATCACACGATTGTACCGAGGACCCTCAGGCCGGTGCAGGACTACCTGAGGACGCAGGAGAGGTTCAGGCACCTGTTCGAGCCGCAGGTCAAGACCGATGCCATCCGGCACATTCAGACTTCGGTGAACGAATACTGGAAAGAAGCCTCCGCGAAAGAGGGCACCGAAATCAAGCTGGCTGAAAGCTGAGCACAGGGCCAGGTCTGCTCAGGAACCCAGCCTCACCAGGAAGGTGTGGTTGGTGTCAATTACCTGTCTGATTGCGTTCTCCCACCCCTTGCGTTCGGTGGGGGATTTCCTTACCAAGCCGGTCATTACTTCGAAGAGATCGTCGAGGGAGGCGGCTGCAACCCCGACTCTGTCGACCGCTGATACGAATGTGGAGTTCCTGATGTCCATCGATAGGCCATTCTTCACCAGGAAGGTGACCCCAGCTACCAGGGCGGTCCTCTTGTTGCCTGCCCTGAAGTACTGACCGCTGGCAATCTTGAAGACCAGAAGAGCTGCCTTCTCGGGGACGGCCTCTTGGAAGTCTTGGTTGTTGGCTCTCGCCTCGACCTCAGAGATCAGGGCGGCCAGCTTCTCGCCGTCGGCCGGAGAATATTCGTGAGGCTCCCCTGTCAGCGCGACTACCTCCTTGTTGACCTGGACCAGGGTAGGGAGGTCCATGTGGTGAATTGTCCTCTTGGCCACGGGCACTCGCCTGAATTCCCTCGATATAATCTCTTGAGCCGAGCCTCCGACGGATTACCCCTATCCATGAACGGCGATGAGGGACTTTTCGAGGGCCGTGACCGAGGCTTCGACCTCTTCGGACGTTATGACCAGGGGGGGCTGAAGTCTGAGGACGTTCCTGTGGATCCCACCCACCCCGATGAGGTACCCACGCCTCAGCATCTCGGCCTTGACGCCGACTGCTTCTTTCTGGGCGGGGGTCTTTGCCGAATCACGGACCAATTCTACCCCGACCATAAGTCCCCTGCCACGCACTTCCCCGACCAGTCGGCTCGCTTTCTCCACTTCGGAAAGGAGCTTCAACATCTGTTTCCCTCTTGCAGCGGAGTTCTGGACAAGGCGCTCCTTCTTCATGACGTCCAGGGCAGCCAGTCCGGCAGCGCAGCAGACCGGGTTCCCGCCGAAGGTTGAGAAGTGGTCCCCGGGCTCGAGGGCACCTGCCGCTTCCTTGGTTGCCAGAATCGCCGCCAGCGGGAGCCCACCCCCGACCCCTTTCGCCAGGGTCATGATGTCTGGCGCGAGGCCCCAGTGCTCCGAGGCGAACATCTTCCCAGTCCTCCCAATTCCTGTCTGCACCTCGTCGGCCACGAAGGCCACCCCTCTTTCTCTGCAGATCCTCTGCAACATCGGCAGGTAGTTGTCTGGAGGGACGATGATCCCTCCTTCCCCGAAGATGGGCTCAATGATCAACGCCGCGATGTCCCCCGGCAGGTAGGTGTCAATAGTTTCAGCCACTCTCTCGGCGCTCCTTTTCCCGAAATCCTGGGGGCTCAAACCGTCCCCGTACCTGTAATGATACGGCGGCGGGAGATGGAAGACGCCAGGGTAGTTCGCGAAGTTGCCGAGTCTGGCCTTGTACTTGTGCTGACCGGTCAGGGTCAGAGAAAGCCCGAGCCTGCCGTGGAAGGATCCCTGGAACGCCAGGACGACAGCTCCACTGCTCCCCTTTGCCGTTGCTCTTTTCTTGGCAACCTTGATCGCTCCCTCGACGGCCTCTGCCCCGCTGTTGGCGAAGAATACCTTCGAAAGGTTCCCGGGTGCGAGTTCGACCAGCCGTTGGGCAAGGAAGGGTTCGACGTCGTTGTGGTAAGAATTCGAGACGTGCATGTACCTCCCTGCCTGGCGTCTGACTGCTTTCACGACATCTGGGTGGGTGTGCCCGACGTTCGCCACAGAAATCCCAGAGAACAGGTCAGTGTACCGTTTCCCCGTCACATCCCAGACCTTCGTCCCCCTGGCCCGGGAGATCACGAACTCTTCACGGGAAGGAAGACCCATCGATAGCGAGTCATCGAGATCTCGCAGGGATGAGGGCTTCATGGGCCCAACAAGGCTCCTGCGGTAGTTAAGCTTGAAAGGAACTCAGGGCCCAACGCGGCAAGCCTAACAGGTTCGGGGACACCTACGACCTGCCTTGGTGGTATCTCAATCGCGCCAACCATTATAAGGTGAAACCGGTTCGCGGAGCCCTATGTCGCAGTCTCTGATGTACATCGACGGGAAATGGGTCGGAGCTGAGCGAGGTGAGTTCTACCAGGTCGTGAACCCGGCCACTGGTCAGCCGCTCGCTCAGGTCCCCAAGGCCGGTGCCGAAGATGTCAGCAGGGCGGTTGATTCAGCGAGGGAGGCCTACGAGAAAGGACCCTGGTCGAAGATGGCCCCCTACGAAAGGGCAAGGGTCCTGCTGAAGCTTGCCGACATCCTTGACGAGTCATCCGATGAGATTGCGAAGATGGAGACCCAGAACCAGGGGAAGACCATCAAGATGTCCAAGGACTCGGACATCCCTTCATGCTCTGACAACATCAGGTTCTTCGCCGGGGCTTGCAGGACCCTGGAAGGCAAGGCAGCTGCTGAATACAATGGGATGGGGACCAGCTTCGTGAGGAGGGAGCCGGTCGGGGTGATAGCCTGCATCACACCGTGGAACTACCCGTTGATGATGGCCGTCTGGAAGGTGATCCCAGCGATTGCCGTGGGGAACAGCACTGTTGTGAAACCCGCTTCCGTGACCCCTCTGACGACCCTGGCCCTCGCTGGGCTGGCGGAGAAGGCAGGGGTACCGAAGGGGGTGATCAATGTGGTCACCGGTCCGGGAGGGGTGGTCGGAGAATCCCTCGTCGGGCACCGGGGTGTAGATGCGGTCGTGTTCACGGGGGACACCGTTACTGGCACGAAGATAATGGAGACAGCCTCAAAGACGGTCAAGAAAGTCCAGCTCGAGCTTGGAGGTAAGGCGCCCTTTGTGGTCTTCGAGGATGCAGATCTGGAGGCCGCCGCCGAAGGTGCGGTGGTGGGCGGATATGTGAACGGGGGCCAAGATTGCACGGCCGCTACGAGGTTCTTCGTACACAGCAGCGTCTATCCGAAGTTCCTGGAAGCCGTCGCCCTGAGGGCGAAGAAGTTCAGGATAGGAGACCCGATGTCGTGGTCCACGGACATGGGACCTCTCGTGTCCAAAGCTCAGCGGGAGAGAGTGGAAGGATACGTCCGATCCGGAATGGATGAGGGAGCCAAGCTGGTGACAGGAGGGCACGTACCGGGCCTTCCCGGGCCTTTCGACAAGGGATACTACTTCGAGCCGACGATCTTCGGGGACGCCACCCAGGACATGAAGATCTCAAGCGAGGAGATCTTCGGCCCGGTCCTCACATTCATGCCTTTCGAGACCTGGGACGAGGTGATAGAGAAGGCGAACGGGGTCAAGTATGGCCTAGCTGCATCGGTCTGGACCAGGGACGTAGCCAGGGCAATGAGGACTGCCAACGCTCTCAGGTTCGGAGATGTCTGGGTGAACGATCACCTCCCACTCCCATCAGAGATGCCGCACGGAGGGTTCAAGCAGAGCGGGTTCGGCAAAGACCTCTCGGCCTACGCCTTCGACGACTACACCGTGATCAAGTTCGTGTACGTCGACATCACCGGTCAGCCAAGGAAATCGTGGCACTACACTGTCTACGGAGACAAGCCCTAGGCCCGTTCAACCGCAATTTCGGGTTTCGGGTTCGCAGCAGGAGCGAGTGCTTGGTCAATACGTAAATAGTCTGCTTCAGCCTTTGAACCCGTGAATCTTGTTTTGAGCCCTCACAGGAGGGCCATCACAAGAACTGCAATTGTGGTAATTCTCGTAGTAGTCATCGCCTTGGCGGCGGTGGGGGCCTACTACGCGAACTCCGGTCCAAAGATGTTGACCAACACCACGACGAGTGAGAACTCGACGAGTTCGACGTCCTCTTCAACGTCGAGCAGTGGGACCCCGACCAGCATCACGACCACGACCTCCACCACAAGCACTCCGGTGAAGAACGCCCTCGTGGTGGAAGAAGAGAACCAGCCCGACACACTAGACCCCGCTGTCACCTACGTCACACCGGGTTGGGAGGTGGTCGACCAGGTGTACCAGGGGCTTGTCACCTACGACGGCTCAAGCACCACCGATTTCGTGGGCGTACTAGCGCAGAGCTGGACGGTGTCGCCGGACGGGATGAACTATACATTCATGCTCAGGTCCGGGGTCACTTTCAGCAACGGGGACCCGTTCAACGCCTACGTCATGTGGTATTCAGTATACAGGACCATTGTGATGACACAGGCCCCCTACTGGATCGTTGCCCAGAATCTCGCAGCGGGGAATGGTAGGACCTTCAACGTGAGCGACACGATGTTGAACTCGATCAGCTACGCCTCCCCATCGGCCGCCGACCTGATTGAGATGGAGAACCCGCACCAGTCGGTTCAGGTGCTCAACTCGACCGCGATCAGGTTCAACCTCGGCTACGGGAGCAACGGGATGTCCCCCTACTCGCAGTTTCTCGCTACCCTGGAGACCCCCATGGCGATGGCCGTCGACCCTGTGTTTGTTCTGAGCCACGGCGGGGTAATCGCCGGTAGGCCCAACGGTGACATGACCACATCCATGATGGGGACTGGCTTCTATGAACTCCAGTCCTGGGTTCCAGGTCAGAGCGCGAGCCTGGTGAAGAACCCGAACTACTGGGGTAACAACGTTCCGAGGTCCAAGCTCAACAGCGCAACCTACCCAGCGATCATCAACAACATCATCATCTACTACAAACCTGCCGCTGCCAGCATCGCCGACCTCCGCTCGGGTGCTGCCCAGATAGTCTTCGTTCCTGTCACCTACTACAATGTCACGGCTGGAATGACGGGTGTGACGACAAGGGTGTTGAGCCCGGCTTTCGGAGCAGCAGAGGCGGTGACCTACCTGTACATGGATCCCATGGCCTTCGCACCGTTCAACAACACATTGGTCCGAGAGGCGATCTCGAACGGCATCAATTACCAGGTCATAATCAGGACGGTTTTCGCTTCGCACGCGATCCAGTGGGTTGGGCCGGTTCCTCCGGGCTTCCCGGACTACAATGAATCCACCGCCGGTCTTTCGCCGTACCAGTACAACGCAACCAGGGCTGCAGAACTACTGGCTCAGGCGGGCTATGTTTCCCATCTCCCCGACGGTA